>JAYYRF010000296.1:0-14170 GCA_036127535.1 Myxococcota bacterium
TAGAGATCATACTCACCCGAAGTATCCGCCTCAAAGGTCAACGTGTGCTCTTCGCTGTCCCAATCAGAGACCAGCGAGGAAATCTCCACGCGCGGCAAATCTGATAATACACCGTAGGAGCCGTTTTCGGTCACATAGAACAAATAGTCATCGATCGCGCCCATCTCCTTTATCGCATCTACGGCAGACAATTCAATCGTGTCTTGCTCTTCCGTACCAATCGTTCCACCATAGCCAGAAACGGAATACGCTCGCAGCGTATTCTCATCTGCCAGCCAAAGAAGATCGTCCCGAACCGCCAACGCCGTCACGTCTTCGAACGCGATCAAGTTCAGTGCATATTGCGTATCGTTACTCGCCGTTAAAAAGCGAATCACTCCTCCTTGACCTCCCGCAATTAGTGCATTTGTCGCGTCTTCATAGGGTAAGACATCGGTGAGGGTCACCGATGTGGGTCCGATATTATCGGTACTGGCTCCTCCAGTCGATAAATCGATCTTAGATACACTGGATCCTCCGTGTGCGACAATCACAAAATTGCCAAATCGCTCTCCGTCTTTGTAGTTGCTATACCCAAGCGTAGAAGGATAATTGCCTGACGCTTCCGTGTTGGATGAAATTTCAACAGAATGAACGCGGGGATTACCGCCACTTTCTTGTTCTGCCAGCGCATAAATGACTTCGTTATACTCCCACAACCCGAGTATGGCTCCAGAATCGATGGACAAAGCATTTTGAGTGGTTTCACCGGCACTGCTATATTTCGAAATCGAACCGTCCCCACAACCGATGTATAGATCGGAATCAACGAAGACCGCTCCCCCCATATCGTACGATCCACATACGGAAATTGACTCCGTTTCCCAAGAACTCGTCGAGAGTAAGTACGTCATTTCCGATCCGACAAAGGCGACGTAATCTTCATTGTCGGACAGAACCAAATCCTGTACTGTTTGACCCAAATCTTCTTCATACAGTAATTGATCAGCCCAAAGCATTCCCCCCAAGAACCAAATCATAGCAAATCCCTTTCTATATAGTGTTCAATCAAAGAAACAATGTTGCGAACCGCGCCCGCAATAACGTTATCCGCCGATACCCAAAGGTGAAACCCATCTCCCAAACCATCGGGTCTCAAGCGACCAACATGTATCGAGTCCATCCCCAACAGACGCTTTGGACCAACTGGCTTCACGCCCAATACGACCGAGGGCAACCCCCGAAGAATCTCTTCTAATTCTTCTTTTTCTAGATCTTGCTCCATTCGAACATGCAACTGCGCGACCAAACCGGAAAAGAGAGGAACGTATTGCATACCAACGTCCAACTGATCGATAGAAATCGACAGCAGAGAAGCGAGTTCCCGGCGTACATACTGCTCTCGATCCGTACTTCCGTCCTCTTGGATACTCCCAACCGTCGAGATCATGTCAAAGGCCAAACCTTCCGGAAAGATTTTTCGCGGCGGATCGCGATAATTATACAAGGCTCCGATTTGCTTCGATAGCTCTTCTACACCATGCTTACCTGCGTATGATGCCCCCAAAGAGAACTGTACGCGGGCTCCGATCAGTCCGCGCGATCGCAGAGGCCACAGAAGTTGGCCAACGATCATAGCCGGCGCAGAAGGGGTTGCGACGAGTCGTTCTTCAGCAAAAAATTCTTCTTGTTCGTCTATTTGGAAAGCCGCCAACGGCAGTCTCTCTGAAAAGCCTCCCCCAATGTCCACCACAACCATACCCTCTTCTGCAAATATAGGAAGCAATCTTTGGCTTACGGATGCTGGGGTCGCCAAGCAGACAATATCAATGTCATCAAACAAATCCCCCTCTAAAGGATCTTTGGGCAACAACTGGAGTTTGAACGGTTTATCAGCAATATAAAACTGCTCTCCGGCTGAGGCCACACTTGAAAAAAGCTTCAGTTGACCGATTCGTATGCGTTCGCTCTTTAAGAGCGCCGCGGCCAATTCCTTTCCTACCGTTCCGGAACCTCCAATTATAGCGATTCCACATCCCTTTCCCATTTTTACTCCATTTCTTGAGGGTGACCCAAGGCTCTTCCTAAATTTTTTGGTACCACTGCATCAGGAGGACGTATATAATCTAAGGATATTTGCAATGGTTTTTGCGCGGAGTCTCGAAGAAGCCAAGCTATCTTCGCTGCTTCCAAAACCGGAGAGCGGAAAGCGTCCAACGGAATCAGAGCGCCTGACTCTTCCAATATCGATCGATACCGTTCCGCTCCTTCTCCTACAGCTAAAAATTTTTCTTTGGGCAGCACCGTTTTAATCTCAGCATCCACCGCTTCCGATGCCGCTAGCGGTATTTCGCCATCCGCATCAAACAGTTGGGCGTATACCCTCCCCTTACGAGCATCTAAAAGGGCAAGCGTATTCTTTTGATGCGTCATAGCGGCTCGTATCATCAAAGAGGATAGCGGTATCACATCGAGACCACGGGCCAAAGCAAATCCGATGGCGGCCGCAACACCGACCCGCAGTCCTGTAAAAGCACCGGGGCCGGTGGAGACAGCCACCCAGCCAATGTCGTAGCGCTCTGCGAACGCGGCCATTTTCGGTAATAGATACGAGACGGCTCCGCGAACGACTCTCTTCTCCCAAGAAGATGATTGAACCGAATTATAGAATCCCAGCCCCACAACAGGACCAGCTGTATCTATAGCCAAAACACCTTTCATACTAGCTGCCAAGCCAACGAGAAATATCAAAGACGAATACGAAGAACATCAAAAGAACCATAAAAATGACGCCCGCTTGCATCGCATACTCGCGCATTCGCGGAGAAACCGGACGTCCTCGAACCCCCTCAATTATGAAAAATAGGAGTTGTCCCCCATCCAAAATGGGTATTGGAACCAAGTTGATAATCCCCAAAGAAATCGACATGAGAGCCATTAATCTCGCCCACTCAAACAGACCCTTCTCGGCTGCTTTTTTCGCTTGGCGAACGATCTCGACCGGTCCTCCCAAACTTTTCTCTACCGCTGCTTCGCCGGTAATTAACTTTCCTATCTGTACGACAATAAATTTTGAAATATCTTTCGTCAAATCGAAGGATAGAGAAAAAGCGCTGGAAAACGGATAGTAAATTCTCGTGGACGGTCCATCTTCAAAGTCTCCTCCTCTGCGAATTCCCAAAATCGGACGATATCTGTAATTACCGAAACTGTCGGTGTCTTGAATCATGCGAGGCGTAACATCCAACTCCATCTTTTCACCAGACCGAATCAGCGTAATATGAAGGCTGGTCGTCGTCGCTTCTTTACCTTCGCCTTCCATCGAAGACTTTACGGCGGCGGGAATATCACCCCAAGCGTGAATCTCTTGGTTTTCAATCCGAATAAATCGATCTCCGGGTAAGATACCCTCGACCATGGCGGGAGACGGAGGGAGCGGTGCAGAACCACAATTGAAGATCCCTTGTTCCTCAACCGTATCACTCACGTCATCTACAAACTGTGTCGAAGGTAACATCCCCCATCGCTTATCCAATCCAACCACCTGATAGGGAGCTTGTGGTTGCCAAAAAGGATCGATGGCCATACTGACACTGGCGTTCGCGCTTTCTCGTATATACTGAACCTCGACTCGACTCTTACCCTTTAAAGCTCGCTGGAGATCAACAAAGTCTAACACCTCTTTTCCATCGATGTGGGTGACAACATCTCCCGTCGTAAGGCCGGCCTTGCCAGCCGGAGATTTGGGATCGTCTACACCGATTTCTGCATTGGGTCTCCAAAAAGAAACCCCGAGTCGTTTCTCTTCTTCAATGCGAATCTCTTTTTGTAAAGAAGTACCGTCTCTGTCTAGTTGAATGGGGTATGTTCCGGGCTCGAGGCCATCTACCTCTTCGAGTAAGTTGGTCCATGTATTGACTTCGCGCCCATTCAGAGAGCCAATTCTATCTCCAGGTAGAAGACCGGCTTCTTGTGCTGGTGATCCCCAATTCACAATTCCAACCACCGGAGCGGGTTGTGGATCTCCTGCCATCAGCAGCGCTGTGAAAACGACCAAGGGTAATATTAAATTGAAGGCCGGCCCTGCCGCTACGATTAAAATTCGCTGCCAAACAGGCTTGTACATAAAACTTTGTTCAAAATCCAACGGTTCATCGGCTTCGCTCGCCTCTCCGGTGCCAAATATGTCTGTGCCCGCCATCCGAACATAACCACCGAGTGGTAATGCACTCAGCCGGTAATCGGTTCCTTTCCATTTAAAACCAAAGAGTCGAGCACCGTAACCGATCGAAAAAACAGTACAGTGCACACCACACCACTTGGCTACGATAAAATGCCCAAACTCATGAATCGCTACCAAAACCCCAATCAAAACAAAGGCGGAAAGATACGTCATTCAGCTTCCTCCTGCCGTCTTTTTTCATACAAGATAATCCCCGCACTTACACTAACGTTCAAGGACTCCAAACCATTGCAAAGCGGAATGGATACAATCGTGTCGCAACGCTTGCGAAGGGTTGGACTCAACCCCTTTGACTCTCCTCCCATAACCAATGCAATAGGACCTCGAAGGTCAGTCTTCCAAAGAGATTGGCCGTTCATATCTGCTCCAATAACGCGGATACCCTCTTTTCTAATTTTAGCCAATGCGGAGGAGATTCCTTCTCGAATCAAAGGCACCTCCTCTGCACCACCCATGGCAACCCGCTGGACAACCGGCGTTAATCCCTTCCCTCTTTTGGAGGGTATGATCATACCGTGTACGCCAGCACCCATCGCAGATCGAAGAATGGCTCCCAAATTGTGCTCGTAGCTCAATTCGTCCGCTAACACCAAAAAGGGATACTCCTGGTTATCAAACAGATGATCCAATAGCTCTTTGGTCGTCCACTTGGGTAATGGATCAGCAAAGGCAATTACACCATTGTGAACACCCGTTTTACTCATCGCGTCTAGTTTTTGACGCGACACGCTTTTCAAGGGAATTTTATGCTTGTGCGCAAAGCCGACGATACGCTTAATCTTCGGATGAGGCTGCACCCCTTGATCCATGAGAACACGATGAATCTTTCTCTTTTTGCGGACCATCACCTCAATCACAATATTGCGACCCTCTAGCTGATCTTGTCCACTAAGCATTTACAACAACCTCGCCGCCAATGCAGCCAAAGAAGAACGTTCTCCCTTCTTTAACGTAACGTGTGCGGTAATCGAACTCTTTTTCAATCTCTCTACCACATAACTTAGCCCGTTCGAAGTCGTATCGACGTATGGATTGTCAATTTGGTACGGATCACCCGTCAAGACGACTTTGGTTCCTTCTCCGGCACGAGAAATAACGGTTTTCGCTTCATGGGGGGTTAAGTTTTGCGCTTCGTCTACAATCAGAAACTGTCCGGGCAAGGAGCGGCCACGAATATAAGTAAGGGGTTCGACCTCAATGATATTTTGATCGAGCAATACTTGATAATTCGGCGGGCCATTTCTCTTCTTATTGTCGCCCAAAAGAAATTCCAAATTGTCAAAAATAGGCTTCATCCACGGGTTGAGTTTTTCCGAAACATCTCCGGGTAGAAATCCAAGATCTCGTCCCAAAGGAAAAATGGGTCGCGACACAACCAATCTGCGAAATTGTTGCAAATCCGCGGTTAAGGATAACCCAGCAGCAATTGCCAACAGCGTCTTTCCCGTTCCGGCCATCCCCGTCAAGGTCACCAAAGAGATGTCCGGATCGAGCAACAATTCCAATGCAAAGCGCTGCTCTCGGTTTCGAGGAGAAACCCCCCACACGCTTTTTGGCTCTTTTTTGAGCAATACAGGCTGATGGTCTTTGTAGATTAAGTGCGCTTCGTGCTTGCTGTTTTCATTCGAGCGCAGCAGTAAGAACTGGTTGGGGTACAGATGCGGTTTTTCTTCTAAACTCTCCAAATCTAAGGTAGACGATTGATAACAAGACGAGATGACCTCTGCGTCTACCTCGATCTCGTGCGTCCCGGTAAAAACCTCATCCACTTCAATGTGTGCATGTTCATAATCCTCGGCCAAGATCCCCAAGGCATCCGCTTTGATGCGCATATTGGTATCGCGCGTCACGAGTATGACTTTGCCCGGAGGATGTTGCGTGGATAAGCTCAAGCACATTTGTAAAATGGTATTATCGTTTGATTTTCCGCTGAGCCCCATGGGAAGTTCGGTTGTGCTGTCAGGCATTTGTATCCAAAGTGTGGAACCACTGTCCAGCACAACGCCATCTGCCAAAGAACCCTGCTTACGCAACTCGTCCATCTTTCTCGAGACTGCACGCGCATTTCGACCGGTTTCGTTTAGATCTTTTTTAAATCGATCGATTTCCTCGATTACCGTGATGGGAATCATGAGATCGTGCTCGTAAAAAACCATCAATGCGTTGGGATCAAAGAGAAGAACGTTGGTATCCAAAACAAATACGTATCTGTTTATATCTAGATTTCGGTTCATTGTTGCAAAAATTCCTTATTGATGCGTGTCAATAGCTGATCGCTTAGTCGAAACCGAACTCTCTTACGGGACGGAACGCGTGTCTGCTCTCCATTCTTAGGGTTGCGTGCTGTATATGAATCATATTCTTTTACGGACAAAGAGCCAAATCCGCGAAACTCAATGCGTTTCCCATCGACCAAGGTCGCTTCAAGCTCATCAAAGATGGCTTTGACAATGCGCTCTGCAGTACGGTTGGGTAAGTTTCTTTCTTTTGCAAAACAAGATATTAGCTCTGCCTTTGTCATTACTTACCCTCAGATCCAGCCGTGGCCGCCGGCGAGAAGACCTTTGAAAGGTAGGGTTGTATATCCTGCATCACAAGGATGGTCGGACTCGCAACATATATCGTCGAGTAGGTTCCGACAATAACGCCGAGGAAGATCGCCAATGCAAACGTTTGAATAACCGCTCCACCGAATACGAGAAATGCAGCCATCGCACACAGCGTGGTCACCGATGTGTTTATGGTTCGACGAAGCGTTTCATTAATGGACGTATTGATCAAGTTTTCCATATCTTTTTTGCGATACCTCTCCATGTTCTCGCGAATTCGATCGTAGATTACAATGGTGTCGTTGAGTGAGTACCCAATAATGGTCAGAAGAGCGCCGACCATCGGAAGATTAAATTCTAAGGCGGGCACCTCGAAAGGAAGATGCGGACTGAGGGTATCGAGCAAGATAAATAATCCAATTACGATCGTGACATCGTGTAGAAGCGCAAGAACCGCACCGGGTGCGAAACTCAAATTGAAACGCAGCGCAACGTATACCAATATCAGACCCAACGTGGCTAAAATGGATATCGCTCCTTGTCTGCGTAACTCTCCACCGACCTTAGGGCCAACGGAGTCCGTCTGCAATATATCGAAATCCGGGGATATATCTTTTGCAATTCGCTCTTGCACCTTTGAGATCTGACCGGGCAGTTTTACTGAAAAGGTGTTGTCGTCTGGAGAATCTTGAACCGTAACATTGGGAATGTCTTTCAAAACCTGAGCAATTTCGGTAGAACTACGCTCTTCGCCAATATATTTAATCACCAAGCGTACCCCAACCTGTGCATCAAAGGAAGAGGTTTCGATAAAGTCTTCTCCAAAACCATCTCTTAGGGCGGTCTCGATTTGACTTTGGATTCCTTCCGTGCCATCCTCTGGATTTTGAATCCGAATGACATATTCGTTTTGATCTTCTGCACCGACCTGCTGTACCGATACATCGGCGAGATCGGCAGAGGAAACAGAGCTTCGAAGTTTCGCAACATCTATCTCTTTTTCGAATTTAAGATGCAGTTCGGTTCCACCCGTGAAATCGATACCCCAAGTTGGACCGATAAGAATGAAAAGAGCCGCACTGCACACACACAAAATGGCGGAGAGAACCGCGAACATTTTTCTCGGCCCCACAAAATCAAAGCGATTGGTTCTATCTGTTGTCATATCTGTCGTATCCTAAAAGAATCGTGAGGTAGATGTTTTGCGCGTAAAGAAGTCGATGATGGTTCTCGACAAAAATACACCGGTGAACAACGTAGTCAAGATCCCGATCATCAACGTTACCGCAAAACCTTTAATCGGGCCGGTTCCGTATGTATATAAAACAACCCCCGCGATAAATGTGGTGATATTCGCATCGAGTACGGCGAGAAAGGCCTTATCAAAACCGGTTCCTACAGCAGACCGTTCGGGTTTCCCGTGATCTCTTTCTTCGATGATGCGTTCGTAAATAATAATGTTACAGTCTACCGCCATACCGATGGTTAGAGCGATGCCCGCAATACCGGGCAATGTGAGCGTTGCGCCAGCAACCGCCAAAAGAGCAAAGACCAGCAAGACGTTTGTCAGCAGAGCAAATACGGAAACAAGTCCCGGCTTTCTGTATCGCAAGAGCATGAAAAACAGAACAAAAACAAATCCGTACAGTGTTGCTCGTTTCCCAGCTTCTATCGCATCAACGCCCAAACTTGCACCGACCGTGCGAACTTTTCCGACGGTAACCGGTGCCGGTAACGCTCCGGTACGCAATACGAGAGACAACACGTTTGCATCGTTGAGGGCGGTTTGAAAATCAGCGGTACCCATTTCAATACTCGCAACCCCACCGCTGATTTTCGATCGAATCACCGGTGCAGAACGCACTTCTTTATCGAGAATAATCGCAAAACGCTTATTGACATTCTCTCCGGTAATCCGGGAGAAGATCTCTCCCCCTTTGGGTTTAAATTCCATCGAAACATAGGGTTCGTTGTATTGATTGTAGGCGACGTTCGCATCATTGATGTCATCACCGGTCAATATGACTTCGTTTTTCACAACATATGGCGTGCCGCGTTCTTTCTTTCCTTCTCCTAATTCTTGATATTCCCACATCAGCTTCGTCGAGCTTGGAATCGCACCTTTATCTACGAGGTGCAAAGAAAGAAGTTCATCGTCTAAAAACTCTTCTGGTGGCAGTTCTCCTTCGGCTTCGAAGATCGCCGTTTGCAGATCGCGCTTTTGCTTCATTACGTCTTCATCGACCAACATAAACTCAAGTACGGCCGCCGTACCAATCGCAGACATCGCCTGTTGAACGTCATCTATACCCGGCAGCTGTACGTTGATCTTGCCTCCGGACTTTTTGGTGATGGACGGCTCTTTTACACCCGTCTCGTCGATGCGAGATCGGAGAGTCTCCAAAGCCTGCTCGATTGCCCGTTTACCAATCTTATCTGCAACTTCCGGATTAATGCGAAAGAGCATGTACTCTTTATCACCAACTTGTTGAGAACCCTCTAGGTTGTATTTGACCAATGTTTCGGACGTAAACCGTTTCGCAATGAAGGTTTGAACCTCACTTCGCGTCGTTGCTTCCTTTTCGCCTTCTCCGGTCGATGGCAAAATCAATAGCGCAGGTTCACCTCGCACCCTGCGAACATCATCGATATTGATCCCTTCAATTTCTGCTGCAGAAACCACAGAACTTAGGTCTCTCTGAACGGAAGAGGAGACCGCCTCATCGAGTTCAACTTCAAGATCCATGTCGATGCCACCTTGTAAGTCAAGCCCCAAACTCAGACGGGCACTCGGGTAAAACGCGAGTATTGCTTTGGCTCGGGTCGATAATTCTTCTTTGCCATCGTCGCGACAAGCTTTCGTACAAGCATTGTTGCGGCGGTTCACACACGCCTCTGAGTTTAGAATCGTATTGGAGGTCTCAGCCAAACAGGTGTCGTATTCTTTCGTCACAACGCCATCGTAAAAGCTAAAGTAAAATGCTTTTTCCCAAACCTCTTTGACGGGAATGTCATCGAGCTTTGCTCGCTCATCGTCGTTGAAGAAAGCATTGCTGCTATCCTTTGCAATCCCAAGGGCCCAATCTGATTTCGTATTCACCCAAGGATTTACATCATCCCATTTATCGTTGTGGATGCTTAGACAGCCCTGTGCGCATTCGAGTTCAGAATGATCTTTACCATCGACACACTTTTTCACGCACGCCTTTAGGGCCGTAACGGCACAGCCATTTTTTTGGTCATACGAAAGGGCATCTACAGCACAAAGGCGCTGCATATCCTTCCCCTTCCCCATAAAATAGCTTTCGATCCAACTATTTTTCGCGGCATCTGACTCGTAGTCGATACATGCTTGCTTACAATTGGGCAAATCTTTTTGAATATCTTGTTGCAACCACACCGGCAGATCCACCGCTGCGGGAATTCTTTCTCGAATATCTTTTCGTAGTTGCGCGATTTCCGCTGCTCTTCCTTCCGCGGATCCGTCTGCTTCACTCGCCTGAACCGCCAAGCGATCAGAGGCAGACTCCGATAAAAACGAGGGAAGTAGGGTATATACGGCCCAAAAGATAGCAAAAACAACAATTACAAAACGTATCCACCAAGTACTGGACATTAGGACTCCTCTTGGACTTTGGATTTAATAGAGGTTTTCAAGACGGTAATACTCGACTTCTTTCCCGTTTTCACCGTGAGGGTCTTGTCGTCGATACTTTCCACTTCGCCCTGAATTCCACCAATGGTTAACACTTTATCTCCCACAATAATGCCTTTGAGCATCGTTTGGTGCGCCTCTTGCTCTTTTTGCATGGGGCGCTGATATATAAAGTAGAAGATGGCAAAAATCAAAAGAACAAATGGCAACATTTGGAAGAGGGCATCCATCAGCCCAACTTCGGGTGCAGCTGCTTGCGCAAATCGAAAAATTTCTTGGTTGTTCATAAGCGGTATTACTCCAAAGGCTCCATCCAAATTCGAACGTCATGACGTAACGCTTCGAGCGCCCCTGCTCCACTCGCAATCGCTTGTCGAATCAGAGTCATGAGTTTTTGATATAGAAAAAGATTGTGAAGAGAAAGCATACGTGCAGCCAATATTTCGTTCTGAACAAAAAGATGACGCAGGTATGCCCTTGTGAAAGTTTTACATGTATAACACGAACACGCCGGATCCAGTGGGTTTTGATCCGTCTTATATCGGGCATTTTTGATATTTATATATCCTTGGGTGGTAAAAACCTTTCCATTTCGCGCATTACGCGTTGGGATCACGCAATCAAAAATATCGATGCCGCGAATGACCGCCTCCACAATATCGATGGGATATCCGACTCCCATCAAATATCGAAGCTTATTCTTCGGTAAGTGTGGGGTTGTGATCTCCACCATTCTGAGCAGCTCCTCTTGTGGTTCACCAACGCTCAACCCACCGACTGCATAAGCATCCAAATCAAAAGAGACGATCTCCTGGGCGTGTTCAATTCGAAGCTCTTCGTAAAAACCACCCTGAACGATCCCCAATAGAGCCGTTGTGTTGCTCTTCGTACGGGCTTCCATGCATCGTTTGAGCCATCGCGTTGTTCGCTGGGTACTTTTTTGCACGGCTTCGTAAGAAGCCGGCCAAGGAATACACTCATCAAATGCCATCGCAAGGTCGACCCCAAGGGCTTCTTGTATCTCAATGCATACTTCCGGTGTAAGCATACGATACGCACCATCTTTGGGGGAACGAAAACGAACACCCTCCTCGGATATTGTGCGAAATTCCTTCAAAGAAAAAACCTGATAGCCACCCGAGTCCGTCAATATTGGACCGTCCCAACCCATAAAGCGGTGTAATCCCCCTAATTGTTCGACCAGCTGATGACCGGGACGTACCCATAGATGATACGCATTCGAAAGAACGATGGAACATCCGATCTCTCTCAGCTCCCGAGGGGAGATTCCCTTAACCGTTCCATACGTTCCAACCGGCATAAATGCCGGCGTTGGAACGTCTCCATGTGGCGTAGAGAGAATTCCGGTACGGGCGGCTCCGGCTGTGGCATGAATAGAAAGAGAAAGAGGAGACATGTACTATTTGGGAAAAAGCAGCATCGCATCACCATAGCTGTAGAAACGATACTGTTGCTGTATTGCATGTTTGTAGGCACGAAGAACGCGATCGTACCCACCAAAGGCACAAACCAACATCAACAAAGAGCTTTTGGGCAGATGAAAATTTGTTAGGAGCCCGTCAATAACCTGAAATGAAAAATCTTCCCGTATAAATAAAGATGTTTCTCCAATTTTGTCACAGATATCTCCCTCTAAAGCCAACGATTCCAAGCAGCGTGTAACGGTTGTTCCAACCGCAATCACCCGTTTCCCAAGACGTTTTGTTTGTCGAACGGCTTCCGCGGTTTCTGGTGATACCGCATACATTTCTGAATGTAGCAAGCCTGTTTGTATATTTTTAGGCCTTAAGGGTGCAAAGGTTCCCATACCAACATGTAGGGTTATTTCCGCAATACGGATTCCCTTGGATTTCAAAGAGAACAGTAAATCCTTTGAGAGATGCAAACCCGCCGTCGGTGCAGCCACCGCACCCAAAGGTCCGGCGAAAACCGTTTGATATCGATATCGATCTTCTTCGTTCGCTTCTCTATTCAAATAAGGGGGAATGGGTATTTTTCCACATCGGTTCATCAGCGAACGAGCGCCCGGATACAATTTGAGTTTCCACAACGCTTGCTCTCTTTCACAACACTCGATCGAGTATCCATCGATGATCTCTTCGTTTTGATCGCAAACCCGAAGCTCTTCCCCGATTTTGATCCTTCGACCCGGTCGAATCATGGCGATGCATTCGTGTTCTCCGAGTATTTTCGTAATGAAAACTTCGACCTTTCCCCCTGTTTTTCTGCGGGCGGAAATGCGCGCAAACATCACTTTGGTGTTGTTTACAACCAACAGATCTCCACTTTCGAGCATATTCGGAAGATGTTGGATCATATCGTCACAAGGATCGTTTTCCCGCAGCAACAGCAGTCGTCCCCCCTCTCTCTTTTCGGGTGGATATATTGCTACCAAGGAGTCTGGCAGATTAAAGTCGTACCTACTCAATATATGTTCGTACTCTTCAGACATGAGCGTTCCTAATTATGATCTACAAAGAATAGAGAAAACAATGACACGAAAGATAATCCGTAGAACCAAAAAAGAGAAATCCTTATTGGAAGAAGAAAGACAAAAAGCAATTCACAAAGAGACGCAAGAACGAGAAGCGACTTTGCAGAATGCTACACAGTCTAAGCCCAAACTGAAACAAAACAAGACCAAACCCAAAGCAACTCCCACAGGCCCCCGCCTCAATGCCAAGAAGCTCCTGTCCGAGATAGAGGGTCTAAACCGAGGAGACTTCGAGCAACTTCTGAAAGGGAAACAACCCCAAAGAGTACGGGTCGGCCATAAAGTGTGGGGAACCATCGTCCGCGAACAAGACGACCTTTTTTTCGTTGATATTCAAGCAAAATCCGAAGCGTTTCTATGGAAAGAGCAACTGCGAGACAAGAAGGTCAAAATCGGCAGCCGGATTGAAGTCTTTATCGTTCAAAACAACCAGAACGGCATCCAAGTCTCTCAAAACGTACAGGCAACAGACTTTGCAGACTTGGAACAGGCGTATCGTTCAAAAACACCCATTCAAGCTCTCGTCACAGGTCACAACAAAGGAGGATACACACTACGAGCAGGAGATATCCGTGGATTTTGTCCGCTCACGCAAATCGATATCGATACATCAGAACCGGAGACGTACCTCTCTAAGGAATATACCTTTCTCATTACAGAAATCAAACCCTCTGAGTTTATCGCATCCAGACGTATTTTGATGGAGGAGAAGCGCAAAGAGGAAAATCTGCACTTTTTGTCTGGTCTCAACCAAGGAGATCGTTGGACGGGAATCGTAAAAAACCGAACGGATTTTGGTGTATTCATACAAATAGAAACGGTACAAGGACTCATTCCCAATCGAAAAATCCCTCCGGAAACAATCTTAGAGCCCGAATCGAGCATCCCGGTGATTATCGACACCATCGACATAAACAATCAAAAGTTTTCTTTGCGCTTGGATCGATCCGATCCGTGGCTTCAGTTGGGTAAAACCTTTCAAGTCAACCATTCCTACACGGGCAAAGTAAAAGATGTGATCGAATACGGTGTTCTCGTAGAATTGTGCTTTGACTTGGTCGGCCTTTTACACCACTCCAAGATCCCAGCGGAGAAAAGCATGAAGACCGGAGAAGAAATCACGGTTTACATACAATCTTTCGACATAAATAAAAGACGATTGCGTTTGCAACTGGAGCCGTCCTTGGTCGTTGATGAACATTCCAAAACGAAGAATACATCTTTGAACC
>JAYYRF010000297.1:0-10010 GCA_036127535.1 Myxococcota bacterium
AGAAGCAGGTCAAAGACTACAAGATTGTCTTCAAAAAAGACAAACCCAAAAAGTCGGATCAAGCCTCTTTTTCTTCTCAGAGCACGTCTTTTTCTTCTCAGAGCACGTCTTCGGCCGGAATCACTCTGACCTGCAAAGAAATTTTGGAATTGAATTCTTACAACACACCCAGTCGTGTCATTATAAAAATGATCCAGGATAACGGACGGAATAACGCGGCAGAGGTTGCGGCTTGTCTGCAGCGGAACGGCGCTCCCGCGGACATCATTGCGGCCGTAAAAAAACGGGCGGAGGCGGGCCAGGGTTCTTCGTCATACGATCGGGAATCATCGTTTTCTTCGGGTCGTGAAAACGTCTTCGACGGAGAACATCCGGACAAACTTAAGGTTGCCCGAAACAACCTTAAGTCCAATAAACCTGCGAACGCGTCTTATTTGCTCTATGAGATGCTCAAAAATAATGAGTATCCGGAATATAAAACAGATACCCATTACTACTTGGGACTGAGTTTGGAGAAACTTAAACTGTACCATTCTGCCCAATACTACTACACTAAAGTTGTGAAAGCGGGTCCTAGAACGCAATATTTCAACTTAGCAATTCCCAAATTGATCCGAGTCGCGAAGATGACGGGAGACAATAGTACATTGACCCGTGTGGCAAAGATATTGCCCCCTCAAAATTTTCCCCGAAAAGCGAAAAACAATCTTTACTACCTGCTCGGCGCGGGTCAATTTTCAGAGAAAGAGTATCGTGAAGCACAACAAAACTTTAGTAAGGTCACGTCTCGCTCCGCCCTTTCTCTGCGCGCCCGTTTCTTTGAAGGGGTTATCGCTCTAAAAAGTGACCCCGTTAAGGCGGTACGCGCGTTTCGAGAGGTTCACGAGGAAAGAGTAGAACCCAGTAGCAAACAAGAAGGGATATTTATTTCTAATATTCAAGAACTCGCTCTATTGAACCAGGCGTCTGTTTATTATACGGCGGGAAAATTTAGCGATGCTCGATCCCTGTATTCTGCTGTGAATCGCAAGAGTCGTTACTGGCCAGACAGCCTCTTCCGAGGTGCTTGGGCGTCTTTTATGTTGGGAGAGACCAAACAGACGCTCAAAAATATCAAAAAGTTGGAATCGTCTTACAAAAAAACGAAATACTTCTTGCCCGAAGCTGACATTCTCAAAACGTTGACCTATATGCGAACGTGTCAATATTCGAAAGCGGAACAAACCCGAGATGCCTTCATTCAGCAATATCGGCCTACGCTCGATGAAATGAAAACAATCTTGTCGCAGTACCAAAGCAAAGAAGCACAGCGCGATGCCGACCAACTTTGGACGAAGTATTTGGCTCCGGATTCGGACAGCAGCCTGCCGGTCTCTTTGCTCCAAAGAGTACGGTTTAACAAAGCCCTCAACGATACCTTGCTCGGTATTGAACAAATACAGGCCGAGAAGAAAAACATTCAAAAGCAAAAGATGCGGTGGAGAGAGGTACTTGCCTCTGATCTACTCAAAGAGTTGGAGCGTACCGAAGTTAAGCAGAAGAAACTGGCCGGCATCTACTTTCTAAAGGAAATACATACACAACAGACAACGCTGGTGAATCTCTTCAACCAAGCCAAATTTATCAAAATCGATTTGGCAGAGAGGCTCAAATCGAATCGCCAAAGCACCAGCGGATGTCAGTAATTTAGCGGTTCTTTCTCTTCGCGGGCAGTGCATCTCGGTATGCCCATAAATATCGAGACGCGATCGAACGGTAGGGTGACCACGGCCGTGCGATGTCTTCGAGACGCGGCCAGCTTTCTTTTTGGGAGACGTCGATGTTATATAAGCGTCCCATCGCTTGTCGGATGGCCAAATCTCCGACGGGAAAGACATCGGGGCGATCGAGGTTGAAGATGAGCAGCATCTGTACTGTCCATATACCCACGCCGGTAATCGTGGTGAGCTCGTCGATGATTTCTTGGTCTGAATGATGGTGAATCCCGTTCCAAAAGCGGGGGTTGGTCTGTTTGTGCCGCGCAATGTTGTGACAATAGGATGCTTTGCGACCCGATAATCCCATGCCTCGTAGTGCTTGTGTTGAAATATTGAGTATTGACGCGGGTTGACAGGGGTGCGGAACGTGGGCTTGAAAGCGGCGCAGGATCGCCGCGGCCGATTGGGTTGAGAGCTGTTGAGAGAGGATGGAATGTACCAAGGCGGTAAAAGGAGATTTCGACGGCTTTACATCTCCGAGCGTGATCGATGCGATTACGGGTTTTAAAACGGGGTCTTTTTGAAGGATGTCCTTGGCCGATGTCATGCGTTCTCCACATAGCGAGATGTTTGGATTCTTCGGCGTGTTGTATATCATCTCGCTTGGGTGGTGAAAAGCGCTCGGTTCGTACGAGCAGAAAAAGCATGCGCGGCCGGAATGCATAAAAGCGGGATTGGAAATAGGTTTCCAATCCCGCTATGTCCGGTTGGCGCGGTTTAATCGGCCAAGCGGTAGGCCGATAGGAAGTCCCACAAGATTTGATTCGGCGAAGAGCCGTCTATGTCTTCGGAGAACCAAACGTGACCCCCATCCTTGTTGTGCTCGGTGTATACCGTGTACAGCGCAAAAGCGCTGTCTCCACTTCCACCGGTATAGAGATCTCGAACCACGTTTCCATCGTTGAGAGATGTGGTCTCAAGGTTGCCTGACGGAATGCTGTTGTGAGAGAGCCAAAAATCGACGACGTCCAATACCGGCTGAAAATCTTGGTTTCCATCATAGGGTAGCGCGTCGTCACCAATACCGTGGAAGTGGATGAGCGAGGTGAACACATCGGGATTGCATTCTCCACCGAGCATGATCCCGGACATAATGCCTCCCGCAGCGATAAGGGGGTTACCATTACACGCCAGTCCGTATACCATCATACCGCCGTTAGAGTATCCGGTTGCATAGATCCGATTGGAATCAATGCTGAGCTCTTCGCCAATCCCCGAGATGAGTTGCTCGACGAAATACAGGTCGTTTTCGTTAATGTCTTGGGTTCCGCTATCGCCCGGATCCCATTCTGCGGCTCCTTTTGCTCGCGTAACCCCTTGGGGGTATGCCACGATGAAGTTTTCGCTATCCGCCAGCGCGTTCAAACCGTAAAAATCACCAACATTGTCAGCGTATTGCGACGCACAGCCTCCAAATCCGTGAAAGTTGATCATGAGTGGGATGGGGGTTGTTCCGTCGTAGGATGCGGGGACGTGAAGGACGTACTCTCGCGTCGCATCGTCGCTTACGATGGTTCGGTACCCTTCGTGTGCGGGGTTATCACACACCTCGCTCGATTCGCCGTCCTCGTCTTTTTCATAACCGGCGTCATCTTCTTGCTCGGATTCGTCTTTGTCGTAATCAGATTCGTCTTTGTCGTAATCAGATTCGTCTTTGTCGTAATCGGATTCTTGGATTTCGACTTCGTCTGCGGCGTTGCTCTCTTCGGTACTTTGGTTGCAAGCGATACCGATGACTCCGCTGAGGATCAAAGGGATGAACGATTGGGTTTTCATGGTGGCTCCTTTGGGCGCGTACCCATCTTTCTCCGGCATACGCAAAGGGATTGGAGAACGAGACAGTGTACATTGTGCGTGGAAAAAATGGATTATTTTTGCGTTGCATATGGTGAACCAAAGCCCCATCGAAAAAGTGTTACTTTTTGTATGAACTTTTTTGCGGAGCGAAATAAAACGCAAAAATGATAGCTCTTTCGCGGGTGGGACAACGGCGGAGTGTACGTCCGGCCGGTCAAGGATGCGACCCCGTCCAGATGAGGATCGCGCGTCCTCTTTCTTCTCTAGACCTCTTATATGATGGTTCTGGCACAGTGTTGGAGTCAAATTCTTGTCGGCATCGACACAGCTGCGCGTCACAAAAGATCGTTTTTTACGTCGCCCATCAGAAAAAACGATAAAATGGTTCGAAATAGGCTCTTTTCACGGTTTTCGGTTTATGCTGTCGCTCTTATGGTCTCCTCTTTTCTTTCTTTCCTGTCAGTCCTCCAAAGAAACGATACCCGATCCCGTATATATCGATGCTGGGGTACCTGAAGTCGGTGCCGCGGAGGCGTTTTTAGACTTCCCCATCGGTTCTCCCATGGGGGGGTACACCGCTCGGTGTGGGTATCTCGGCGGTGCGGGGAAGCCAGACAATCGGAAAAGTGCATACATTCTTGCGTTCAATCCGTCTGCGGGAATTCAAACGACGCCGACGGTTAAGGTTTTGTGGATTGATAACGGGGATCAATCCTTTGTTTTGATTAAGGTCGATGTCATTTATAGCTATGATCAACTCATTGAAGACGTAGAGGATCAGCTCGAGGCAGCGACCGGTTTGGAACTCGATGGCCGCGTCATGATTACCGCCAGTCATACCCACAATGCGCCGGCGAATTTTAGCGATCAGATCCCCTTTTACCTCGGGGGCGATCGATACAACGAAGAGAGCTTTCGGCGCTTTGTTAAAACCATCTCCGAGACCGCTTTGCAGGCCTATGATACACGAGAAGAGGCATCCATTGGCGTCTCTATTCACAAAGATTGGGATCCACAAGATGACGTGTATGTCGATCGTCGACCCGAAAACAACGATTTGGAGCTTTGGCCCGATCAGGTAGACGGAAAGGATCCCTATCTTTGGATTCTGCGCGCGGATACGTTGAGCGGGAATCCCATCGCGGTGTTCTTTAATTTTGGAATCCACGGCACCGCTTTGGGGGATGATAATACGCTGATCTCAACCGACGCCACCGGGGCGATTGAAAATGTTTTGCAGTCTCGCTTCGATCCGTCGGTTGTTGTCGCCCACTTCCAAGGGCCCGCCGGGGATATCTCTCCGGTCGCAAAATCAGAAAGAGGTCATCCCTTCGCACGTTTGGAGGCCCTTGGTGAGTATGCCGTCGATACGATCTACGATGCGTGGGACGTCACCCCCACGGCGAGTACGCCCATCGAAATCGAGAGCGTTGGTCGATCGATTCCACAATCCCAAACCGAAGTGCGGGTCACGCGAAACGGTACCGTTGACTGGTACTACAATCCATACGAACGGGGTTACGAGCCGGATAATATTATCTTTGACGACGATGGAAACGTTCTGTCTCCGCTGGACGAATTCAACACCGAATACGGCGCTGTTTTCTGCGGATACGACGAACCGTTGATCTCTACGGGCACTATTGGGGCGACGGTTCCACCCTATGACGGATGCATGCAAATCGAGCTTATTTCCTATGTGATCAACGGGGTATTCCAACTCGATGGTTTTGTCGAAGGCGGGGAAGCGCCGCTTCCGCTGCCGTCTTCCCTGCGCGCCGGCGTGGGCGCGAGTCGGATCGGTCCGATGCGCATTCGCACCGCAGACGGGCAAGAACTCGATGATGATTTGTTGATGGGGTTCTTTCCCGGCGAAGCGAGCAGTCTATTCGCGGATCAGTACCGAAGACGGGCCAAAAGCGAACTGGGATTCGAACATGTGATGACCATCGCCTATGCCCAAGATCACGAAGGGTATTTGCTGGTTCCTGAAGACTGGTTCTTGGGCGGTTACGAATCCAATATCAACTTGTGGGGGCCTTTACAGGGTGAATATTTGATGGAAAGCACCCTAACCATGATCGATGAGCATCTCACGACGACCCAATTGGAGCCCCAAGACCCGGACGGGTTGTGGCACCCTACGTCTTACCCGCAGCGCGAACTTCCCATGCTGGCACCCGATGAAACCCCGACAGCGGGTATCGCGGTGACCGAAATGCCGGAATACGTCTACAATTACTTCGATATGGATTTGGAATTATCGCCGCCCAGTATTGTGAGAAGGGGACAAGACATTGTACAGTTCATGTGGGAAGGGGGGGATCCCGGGGTGGATTCTCCCAAGATCATTTTGGAGCGTTTTCGCGAAGACGCGTGGGAAGAGGTCACCCTGGATTCTGGACATGTCGTGGATGAGACGCGTCCGGATATCGTTTTGACGCTCACTCCGTCACCGCTCTATCCTTTATCGGCGCTGCAAAGTAATTTTTATTCTCTGTTCTGGCAGGCTGTTCCCTCGCTTGGGGATCGAATGGGATTGCCCGAAGGGGTATATCGCTTTCATATCTATGGTAAAACCTATGCTGGAGGAGCACAGACCTGGCCGTGGCCAACGGAAGAATATGAACTGACCTCTCCTGAATTCTCGGTCGTTCCCGGCGACCTGAGCGTCTCGCTGGACGAGAATCAATTGACGGTATCCTTTGACGGTCCAGAGAAAGGATTCCGCTTACTCAGCTTGGACGGGGCGTCCAACGGCGCCAATCCTCCGGTAGATCCCACGGTCACCCTTCTCCATTCCGACGGAACCGAAACCATCTTGGATATCGAGCCGGTGCTCGTGCAGGGTTCTCTCTCGTATTCGATCGAGGATGTGGATGATGTGATCTCTATTTCGGTGGCTGATCTCTACGGTAACACGGGCATCTGGGAGTCGGATTAAGGCCGTGTCGGTGACTGTGATCCTTCGGGTACAAGAATAATTCCTGCGCAGGACCAAGGAACAGCTAGCCAAACGCATTAAGAAGGGGTTTTCTTTGGAGCCTTTGGGACAAGATTAAAGCAATATTCTCTCTGACAATGCACAAATACGACGTCGATATGGGCGCCATATGCCTTTGTTGACTTCGAAGTATTTATGCCGTGGCCGCGCGGAGTCGTCAGGAACCGCGAGAAAGATTTCTTCTCATCCGCTCCAAATCATCGGCCAGCGGTGCGAAAAAGCCCATTTCTTTTTTCGTTGTTGGATGGGGAAAACGCAATTTCCACGCGTGAAGAGCCAAACGGTTTTCACCTTTTTGTATTCGGCCATACAAGTCGTCTCCGATGATGGGGTGACCCCATTCGGATAGATGAATTCGGATTTGGTGTGTTCTTCCCGTATCGAGAATCGCCTCCAAAAGGGTCGCTTTTTTCAATCGTTCCACGGGGCGTATGTGGGTGATGGCTCTTTTGCCATTTTGCTCTCCCCTTGGCGCACTTCCGCGGAGCCCGTCCCCTCGGTTTCGAACAAAGAGGGTGTTGATGGTCTTTTTTTCCCGAATGTGCCCCTTGGCGATGGCGAGATATGCCCGATGAACCTTTCGCTCTTCCAAAGAGGCTTTGAGGATTTGTTGGGTTGCTTCTGTGGTTGCGACCAACATGAGTCCAGAGGTTCCTTCGTCCAGTCGGTGAACGGCATAGGACGCATCACAAATTCGCCGCACAAAGCTGATGACCGAGTATTCCTTTCTTCGATTGTGTGCGGGAACGGAGAGATAGTTCGCCGGTTTCCAAACGACGACGAATCCATCTTCTCGGTGAACAATGACCGGATCTCGCCCAACGATCATCCGCGGAGAATTGCTGCGTATGTCGATGTCTTCCGGTTTCACAATTCGCCCACCATCGGCGGTGGGGATGCCGTGTAAACGAACCTTCCCCGATTTTAATAATTTTTTTGCCGAACTGTTCGAGAGCCCCTTTGCGCGAAGGATTTGAAGAAGGGTTGTCATAATGGTATCCTTGGACGGCTTGGTGCCGGTTTGTGCTTTGCATTCTATCATCAAAACGCGTGACACCCGTAAAAATAAATCGCCGTTGGTACGGGGTTGTTCGAGACAATACGCACAAAGGATCCGGTTTGCAATCGCGATTGGCAGAGAAGGGTTTCGAGACTTTTGGGACAAGACTCTTTCTTGGGTGGGCAGAGGAATGGTCGTCCGCATCAAAATCAGACTTTTTGAGTGCCAGACGCTATAAAAGGAATTAATGATTCAATCGAATGGAAACTGCATCGGCCACTTTTGGACTTTCTTTCGGATGGTATATGCACACCCAAAGACCATTTATTCTCTCCATCGATTTGGATTATGCATTCTCTCCGGTGATTGCATTATACGATGATTTTATCGAGGGAAGCCGGGTGTCTCTCGCGGAGCAACAGGCGATTTTGGAGAGACACAACGCCCCTAAGCCACAGTTGAACCCTGCCAAAATTCAATACCTACAGCAGGTGTTTGCACAGGCGCAAAAAGAGGCGCCGACGATTGTCGAGGCGTGTCACCACCACGAGATCGTTCCGCACTTAAGGGGGGACGAATTACAGATTATCAACATCGATCATCACCATGACATTTTCTATCCGGGTTGGCATGAAAGCCACGTGTTGGATGAGGGAAACTGGATATATTGGCTGGCCCAGCGGAAGCGACTGAAATCCTACCTTTGGATTCGAAACGACGATTCTGAAGATGTAGATCCCACCGTTCCCATCGATTTTTCTTATCGCGAACAAGCGTGGATCGATCCGGAACGCTTACCCGCGATCGAACTGATCTTTCTTTGCTCTTCCCCGCATTGGACGGGAGTGCATACACTTGAATTGCTAAAGGAGGCGAATAAGCAATGAGCCAATTTGAATACGATGGGCGTCATCTGATGATCGATGCCATCACGGGGTCACCCTCTAAAATTGTCGAGGCGACCTTGGGTGTTAACTTCTTAGAAGCGGTGGTGCGCCGCATCGATATGACCATGATTTTACCGCCCGTGACCGTTAAGTTTCCTCATGCAACGTCCGAGATGGAGCGGATTCTCGAACGATTGGAGGCGGAGGGGCTTTCCGACTCGGATACGGCGCATTCGGTGCGCGAGGATCTACACCGACGCGAAAGCGAAACGTACGGGTACTCGTCCTTTGTAATGATTGCGGAATCGCATATGAGCATCCACACCTTTCCCGAAATGCGCTATGTTTCCTTCGACTGCTATTCGTGCAAATATTTTGATTCAAAGGCGGTGGTCGAGATGTTCGAATCGTTTTTTGATGTGACCAAAATGAACGTTCAGATCGCCAAAAGACGGGTTCCGGATGCTGATTAAATACAACTTGGACGATAAGGGTACCGGGCACATTTTTTTTCGGAACCGACTGCTTCACTATGAGAAGAGCCCGTTTCAAAGCATTGAAATCTCCGATTTGGATATTTTGGGTCGCGTGTTGGTTCTCGACGGCATTATTCAACTCTCTCGCTTGGACAGCGCGCGGTATCACGAGGCCCTTGCGCACATTCCCATGTCCAATTTGGAGGCTCCCCAGAGAGCCTTGATCTTGGGGGGAGGAGACGGGGTTTTAATCTACGAGTTGCTCAAATACCCTGACTTGACCATCGATTTGGTCGATATCGATCAGCGCGTTTGCGATCTCTCCAGAGAATATCTCACAGAATTAAATCACGGCGCCTTGGATTCCCCCCGGGCCAACGTGTATTATCGCGATGCCCTCGCGTTTTGCCGGTCGTGTACCGAAAGATACGATATCATCTTTGCCGATATCACCGACCCGCATCCAGATTCACCGTCAAACTCGTTGTTGGGGGAAGATGCGATTGCGGTTTATAAGCGGTTGTTGCGGGCTGGTGGCATTTTAGTCGCCCAAACCGACAACATTCAAATCGCTCCGCAGCACGCTGCGAATGTAGCAGATGTGTTCGGGCGTCAATTTCAAAATGTCGACCGCTATGGGATCGTGGCGCTATCGTTGTCGTCCCTTTTCTCCTTTGTGTGGGCATCCGATACGATATCTATTGCGCAAAAAACGATTTCGGTACCCACCGAGTGGTTGAGCGAAGAGCGCTTTGATTTGTGTCTTCGAATATTGGACTTGGCTTAGATGGGTGGTTGCGCCGCGGAGGAGGGTTCATACGGCGTCAAAACACCGCGCATGTCGGGGTTTTTGGGGAAAGTAATACTCCTGGTTTGGATCTTATTGGCAAGAGGGTTCTATCGCTGTCATCATACTGCTTGCCTCCCGAACAAAGGGTAAGGCATCACTGGCAACTTCATAGTCATTCATTTTGATAACGTCCGCGATTTGCTCCAAGTACATTTCAACTTCCATTAAGGTCTCTTGTGCGGTAGAGCACTGGCTGAGGGCTTTGTATTGCTGTAGTGCATATTCGTACTGGGATTTGA
>JAYYRF010000298.1:0-3230 GCA_036127535.1 Myxococcota bacterium
CCTGAATTGGGCCCCAACCCACTCATTGCAGCGGTATCCCTCGGAGCTCCAAGACGATTTGTCTTACGCCATAAAAATAGAAAGTTTAAGGGCGGAAAGCAAAAAATCACGCTGCATCACGGCAGTTTACTGATTATGGGCGGAGATTTTCAGCATCGTTGGCGACATGGCATTCCGCAAACCAAGGGGCCTGCTGGCCCGCGAATCAATATCACTTTTCGAACGTTAAAAGGGCCTCCCGGCTGGAGGCCCAATGAAGAAGAGAATCGAATTCCTTAGGCGTTGCGTCGTCTTCTCAACCCAAATCCGATACAGAGCGGCAAGAGAAGAAGAGCTTTCTCAGGGCTACTGTTGTTTTGACAACACCCCTCAGAGATGACCTCTTCTGAAATGGGTGACTTTAGATCGTAGGTTTTGAACCCCTCTTGAATCTGCCATCCCGGATTGCTCTCTTGACTCCATTCATACGCACCGATTTCAGGTCCGGAGCCGTCGCGTTGCACGCCGTTGAAATCGATTTGGGGAATGTAATTTTCACCGGCTGGATCTGCGTTGTCGAGCAACATCGAACCGCTGACCGGATAAAAGTCCCATCCCTCAACATCGGTGAAATCGTAGAAACCATACCCCAAGAGGAAGTGACCGAGATCTTCACGGAGGTTTTCGACTGCACCGCACAGAAGGTTGTTGCTGATGGTATGCCCGCTGGTCTCCAGTTCAATATCCTCTGACATCTGAAAGTATACGGAATCTCCAACCGGATTACAAATGGCGTTATTGGAGAAAACATTTCCGGTTACGTTGTACCAGTCTCTCAATTCGACGCCCCAATTGCCCGTATTAACGACCGTATTAAAGGAAATTGCGATCCCCTCATAAATGGTATCGGGATTGGAGAAGTAAATCCCCTGGTTACCGGTGTTGAAGATGATGTTGTTTCGAAAAATCATGGGACCTCGCCCAACAAATCCAGCGTTTTCAACATTCCAAATTGCATTTCTCTCAATGTAGTTGGTGTCTCCGTTGTCCGGGTGCCCCATTGTAATACCGTTTCGAACCGAGTTGAACAGTACATTGTCCGTAATTACTGCGTTTTGGGTTCCGTCGTATACGTACATCAGATCGTGGTTTTCATCCGCGTTGTCGTGGATGAGATTTTTTTGGAAGGTAACATCGGTTACATAGCAACCCAAATTGTGGCAACCGATAACGACGGGCGTGGCATTGCGCGTGTAAGAGAAGGAGGACTCTTCAACGAAAATTCGGGTTGAGTCTCCCGTAAACACCAACGATGCACCCGCCGTTTGGGACACATGAACATTCTTGAGCGTAATATCCGTGACCGTCGTGAAGCGCATACCCTCGAAGGAGATCCCGTCGGCATCCCAACCGGTGTCGCCGGTAAGACGAATGTTTTCAATCTCAAGATAAGAAGATTCCGTAAAATTCATCCCGCGGGGAAATGCTCCCTCCTCATTGGCGCGAATAATGAATTCCGAACCTTCTGCGGCGGTAATCTTTATTGGATTGCCCTCTTCCCCTTGCAGGTTAAAACTCCAACCGGTCACATCATACGTACCTCCGGTAAATCGGAGTGTATCTCCCGGATTCAGCAAAGAGATTGCGGAAGATATCTCTGCTGCGTCTTCAGGGGCGATATCAACATCAGCGGCAAAGGCGGTAATAGATAAAAATAGAATCATGGTGCTGCTCCTGGTCCACCGAGATGACCTCGGTCGTTTTGGGTTCCGTCTAAATCATTCCAATCCGTGTAAAAGGCCGGTGCTCCATCGGGCGGTCCTGCATCGATGGCCGGTGAAGTCGCATCCAATTGCAAATCGTCATTGGTTGGGTCACCATCATTTGTAAACTGAACAAAGATCGGATCCTCCTCTGTATTGTTTCCTGGGCCAACGGTATCGTCGTAGTACCACGGAACCAACGAGGTTGTCAAGAATGCGGTGTTGTACCCCAGTGAAGCGGCCGTTCCTTCTGCGATGTAGAGGGCATAGTTTCCATCGTTCGCATGGAAGATATTAGACCAAATGTAAAGTTCAGAAGAATCGGTCGCCTCATCGTACACCGCCGCCCCTTGTAGGACGCTGGAATTGGCAACAAAACTGTTATTGGCGAGCATCAAACCCGCGGCAAAACCGGAGAATGATATCGCGCCTCCCTTTTCCAACGTGCTGTTGTCTTGGAATAGATTGTTGCGGATCACAGAGCCCGAAGACTTATGATTGACAACGGATATCGCGCCCCCCATTTCGGCAGATGAATTGAGCCAAAACTCCGAACGTTCTATGGTCAATGCCGCACCGGACGAGAATTCAATGCTCCCTCCGGTACCGCTCGCGTTGTTCGAGTGAAAGGATGAGTCGTATATAAACGCGTCTGAAACATCCAACAGAATGGCACCGCCGCGAATTCCCGTATTGTTGGAAAACACAGAACCGTTATCTATCAGCGTTCCGGAGAGGAGGGCAATCGCGCCTCCGTCGTCTTCGGAAACATTTTCAATAAACTGGGACGAGTTGAGGGTAAGGGTTCCGCTCGAAAGAGCAACAGCACCACCATCACCAACGGACTGGTTGTTCTGCAACAGTACATTGTTCAATTCCAAATCCGAACCGGTTACGCGAATGGCACCACCGTCTCCGGCTCCTTGCCCCCCTTCCAGCGTGAGATTGGACAAACGCATGCTCGCACCGTTTGACAAATCGATGATACGGGATCCCGAGGGGTTAATGACAACTTGGTCGTTACTATCTCCACCACCGTTGAATGCGACGAACCCTTCCGTCCATTCCAATCCCATCGTGTATGTTCCTGGCATCATCACGATAGTCCGGCAGACAGGGTCCAGGTTGTCAAGAGCATCGCTGAGTGAGTTATACGGCTCTTCCATCGAACCATCTCCTTCATCAGGGGCCGCCCTATCCAAAACAATTGGGTAGGCATTGGGATCGTTATCATCACAATCACCGTTGATCAGACAAGGAGAATATCCGTCGCCGTCTATATCAATGTCGTCTACGGAACCGGAGCAATCGTTGTCGATACCATCACATACCTCGGGATTGTCGGGCCAAATCTCGGGATCATCGTCGTCACAGTCATCGTCACAAAGCGTATAACCGTCACCGTCGTGATCAACATCGTCAGGGATATAACCGTCGCAATCGCTATCCTTTCCGTCACATATCTCTTCTGCACCCGGATAGACATTA
>JAYYRF010000299.1:0-3663 GCA_036127535.1 Myxococcota bacterium
ACATGCATCCCGCCGATGAAGACGGAACCTACCCCGTGTCATGCTCACTCGACAATGAATCATATGGACCGACCTGGTCAATGTCTTACAACAACGGATGCTCCCTCGACGATCCCAGCGCATCTGCCTTCTATAGTCAAAGCAGCTACAATCCATGGACGGGCTCCCCGCTTCGCATGTGGGTTCGATAGCGCAATGAATTCACCTTTAAGGTGAAAATGTCTCGATTTATCTACACAAAACGGCCATGTATCGATTACAATTCCCTATATTTTGGAGTTCCTTATGACATCACTACTATTCATAATTAGCAGTTCCTCTTTCATGGCTTGTAAAAGCTGCAGCGAGAATCAAATTATAGAAAAAGGAAATGTCGATACGGCAGAAGACCAGGCAGAGGTGTTTAGCAACAACTGGGGCAGCTGGCTCAGTATGGCAACCTTATCGACCGATGCCGTCATCGTCTCATACTACGATAAAACCGATGGCGGTTTGGGACTCGCCACCGCCGATTTCAGCACCGATCCCGTATCGTGGAGCCACGAACAGATCGATGGCTACTCCAATGAGCAAGGACTCGACGTTGGTAACCGCGGAAAATTCAGTTCGCTCGCCGTGACTCCGGACGATACCATTTGGATCGCCTTCCACGATGTTGGACTCCATACACTTCGCTATGCAATGCGCGGCCCCAGTGAAACCGAATGGACAACCGGTGTGGCAGATACCGGATCCGGTTCTTCTCCCGATGCAGGCTGGTTTACCTCGATCGCCTTGGACGCTTCGAACAACCCTGTTATCGCCCACTACGATAATTTCAAAAGCACGCTCCGCGTCGCCCATTGGGACGGCAGCGCATTTAGTGCAGAGGTGGTTGACAGCGGCGAAGACGTCACGGCAGAAGATGGAGAAACCATCGACGCCAATACGGGACAATTCACCGCGATCGCCATCGACGACGGCACCGAGTACATCACATACTACGACGCAGCGGCCGGCGATCTTAAACTCGCATATGGAACGGCCGGCAACTACACGATCGAGACAATTGATTCTGAAGGCGATGTCGGTCAGTGGAGTTCTCTCATCATCGAAGATGGCACTTTGCACATCGCATACCACGATGTGACGAACCAAGACTTGAAATACGCCGTTGGTACACCAGGCAACTTTACACTCTCCGTCGTTGATGACGGAGACAAAGTGGGAGCGGATACCGAAATTTATTTGAATGGATCAACCCTTTGGATCGTCTACTTCGACGGCAAAAACAACAACATTAAAAAAGCGTCTCTCAACGGGGAAACATGGACAACCGAAAATCTCAGTGGCGATCAAGGAGCCCTCGGCTTCCACAACGAACTCACTGTGGCCAACGGCTCTCTCTATGTTGGCTCGTATAACTACACAGACGGCGTACTTTGGTTTGAAAAGGTAGAATAAATATGCTGCTCTATATCACCCTCATCGCATCGGCACTGGCGGGTATACTCAATGTTGAAATCCTCGACGTCGGTCAAGGGGACTCCATTCTAATCCGCTCTCCCGCCGGAAAAACCGTTCTGATCGATGGTGGTACCGGTCGCAAAAACAACATCGTCGATTATCTCAGAGCGCGTCAGATCGAAGAGCTCAACATGATGGTCGCAACCCACGCTCACGCCGATCACATCGGTGGCTTGGACGAAGTTTTGGCCGCCATTCCTGTCAAACTCTTTCTCGACAGCGGGCTACCACACACGACGCAGAGCTACAAAAAAGTGATGAACCTCGTCGAAAATAAAAACATCAAATATATGACGGCCAAAGCGGGCCGGATATTTCGACTCGACGACGGCATCGAACTCAAAATTTTGCATCCCCAAGACGCGCTCTTGCGAAGCACCCGATCGGATCTCAACAGCAACTCGGTCGTCATTCGCTTAACGCACAAAAACAATTGCTTTCTCTTTACCGGTGACGCCGAAGAGCCAACCGAACATCTTCTCGTTCAAAAAGGCCTAGAGCCTTGCAAGGTATTAAAAGTATCTCATCACGGATCCAATCACTCCTCTACCCCCTCGTTTCTCAAAGCCGTGCAGCCAGAGATCGCTCTCATTTCTTTGGGTGCGGGGAATCGTTATGGACATCCGGGAACAGAGAGTATGAAACGTCTCAAGCGCACCGGAGCAGCCATTTATCGCACCGATCTACTCGGAACCATTCAACTTCAATCCGACGGGAATCAGATTACGGTGACCTCCGATCGGAACGATGCCAAGCCCATTCAATCCAAAAAGGTTTCGATTCCCATCTCTAAAAGCGAGATGACTGAGCCTCCCATTAAGAAAGACACATCCAGCCAGCAAAACGGATTTAATATCAATACGGCAACCCAATCCCAACTGGAAAGCATATCGGGTATTGGCCCCAAAAAAGCACAAGCCATTCTTCAGTTTTTAGAAAGCAACGGTCCGATTCAAAGCCATTCCGAATTGCAAAAAGTCAAAGGCATCGGCGCGAAAACCGCTGCCAAGATCGCTGCCCAATCTTATATCGAGTAAAAAATGTCCAACATCATTATCGATCGCTTCGAAGGAGAACTCGCCATTGTAGAATACAACGGTGACTTCTTTGAAATCCCCCAAGCTCTCCTGCCAAAAGACAGTTCGGAAGGAGATCTACTTCACATTTCAGTGTCCAAACCCAACAACTTCTCCGAAGCCGAAGCGCAACTCGAACGACTGCGCGAACGCGACACCGGAGAGGATATCATCGATTTATAAATCCGGAGTTCGCATGCGTTTCATCTTCTCTTTCTTTTGCATCTTTTTTCTATGTATTCAATCGGCGATCGCCGGTGTCGATATCAACACCGCAACCGCATCCGAATTGACAACCTTATCCGGCGTCGGCCCCAAAACGGCCGAAAAAATCATTGCCTACCGAGAGGCAAACGGTCCTTTCGCCTCTTGCGATCAGCTGACCAGCGTAAAAGGTATCGGCGCCAAGACACTCGCCAAAATCAAGCCACAATGCGTTACGGGAGACGGCGAGAGTACCCAAGCCTCTCCTTCAACACCCGCGCCCCAGCGCAAGAGCACCTCTGCGCCGGCCAACGCCAATACCGTCGATATCAATACGGCTAGCGCATCTCAGCTGCGAGCGCTACCCGGCGTCGGACCCAAAACGGCCGAAAAAATCATTGCCTACCGAGAGGCAAATGGTCCTTTCGCCTCTTGCGATCAGCTGACCAGTGTAAAAGGTATCGGCGCCAAGACGCTCGCCAAAATCAAGCCAACGTGTAGCGCGAGCGCGGCGGAGTAAATCGACGTATCTCCTCGCAAAAAAGCCCCGGCATCGGGGCTTTTCTTATTTCTGTTCGCAGTACGCTAGAAAGACGTTTCGTCGTTGCTCTCGAGCACCAGCGTTTGACCTTCGTTATCCAAGACCCACTCTTTCAACTCATCGTGAAACTGGGTTGTTGCACCTTGAAAAGCACTGTGAATGATGCCCTGGTACTCATAAAAGTACTTCTTTTCTTTGGGCGTCAGTTGCGGCGCTTCAATACTGGGCGGTCGCGAAGGATTCATTCTCTTGCGGCCACGCATCAATTCGTAGTGAAGATGAGGCCCTGTTGTACGACCCGTTAATCCAATCTTTCCAATGACTTGTCCTTGCTCA
>JAYYRF010000300.1:0-7956 GCA_036127535.1 Myxococcota bacterium
AATAACAGCAGAGGCAAAGGGAAAAGAGATTGAGTCCCGATTATCGGGTAGTGGTTCTCTATTTTTAGCCTTTCCTCAGTATGAAAGCATGCCCCTACTGTCTAAGACGTATATAAAAAGCCGTCTGTATCAACTAGAACAGAAGGAAAAAGAGCTTCTTTTGGAGTCCTTTCTATCGAGCGAAACAGCAATCCAAAAGAAAGATAAGAATCGATGGATGAGGCTGAAGAGAGAGAGTAATCAACGAGAGAGTAAAAATATTAAACTGGAGAGAAGATTTTTACTTCGACTGATGGCGAATATTGAAAAGTATCCTTTTCTACAAGAGAGTTTATTTCAGAAGGAAAGGGACAACTTTCGATTTGAACGGACGTCTTTGTCGGAGGAGGAGCAAGAACGAAGAATCGAATTGTTGGAAAGAGAGAGGTCTCTCTTCTTGCTGGAAAAAGATTTGGTCTTATTTTTTGGTTTACCAAATAGTCAAATGCGAGAGAAGATTTTTGACCGCTATCGAGACATAGACGTAGAGTCCATCAAAACAAGAGACTACTTTTTTGAGTACGAGGTGTTGAGTTCCATCTTTGATATCTCAATATATAAACAGTGTTTTGAATATATAAAAAAGGATGTGATAAACACAGAGATTTCTGTATATAAAAAGTACGTTTCTGAAAATAATTGCCTAAACCAGAACGTTGTTTATTCTGTCGAAAGTAGCCGAATTGAGGCTATTTTTGAGGGTTCTGAAAGTCTAAGAAAAGAGGTTTTAATATATACAGAACACTGTTCGGATATTAGGAATATAGAGGCGAAAAAGCTTGAGGAAAAAAAGAAGAATTCCGAAGATAAATTAAATGAGGCACGAGAAAAATTAGAGCGAGAAAATGAAAATACAGCCAAGCTGATTCGCAACGATATCGTATATTTAAGTCAAATTTTTAATGATCTACAGAATGACAAGTATCACTTAGAAGGAAGGATTAATACGATTCAAGAGCAGAATGAAAAGCTTTTTAAAGATGCATCATATGCTGTAAATCTCCCTCCTCTCGCACAAGAACGTACCCAAAGGATAGACGAAACATATTACAAGATGCAAAGTCAGATTTTGCAGATGTACAAAGAACTGTATCGAATAGAGGGTATCGCAAATGAACTAAGTAAGAATATTTTGATTGATAACGCAAAACTGACTCGAATAGAAGGAAGTACAGAAAAGCAAAGGAAGCTTCAGCAGGAGAAAGAAAACTTAATTGCGGAAATAAAGAGAGCAAAGACAGAAAAGCTAAAGAGTCTACGAAAGAGTGAAGATAAGATTGTTCATTTAATGGACACGCTTAAGGAAGAGCGACGTTTGATACGACCATTTGTTTCATTCAAAGAAGATGTCTCTCAAGATTGGGGAGAGTACGGATTTCTAGCTTCAAACCATCAAATTGAGGAGTTTCAATACGAAATCAAGAGTTTTCGTCTGATAATTGAAACTTTTTATCGCGATTTGAACAGCCAAGGTTTGTTGAAGTCCAGTTTGTCTCTCTCAAATCTCCGTAAGGTTCTTCAATGGGGGTTAATACTCCTGTTCGTATTTTTTGCTTGGAGGGGGATCTCGATTGGAATTGACGATAATTCCAAAAATTGGCTAGCAAAAATGAGGAATTTTTTAATATCTCAACTTTCGATCGAAACAAAAAACATCGACATACATAACTTTAAAGATGTTTTAAAGGATGCATTGAATGTTTTGGTTTTGATGGTTCTTTTTGGAATAATAGACAACTTATTTCTTAATATTTTATTATTTATTCTACTTATAAAAGTGTTCTACGGATTTCTTAGAGATGGTTTTTTACTTTTTCTAACACTGTTCGATGTTTCTTTGGAGGTGGGGGTTAAGAATAAGATTCTTGACTCGCTTTTTATCTTGACTGGCTGGTGGGTTTTGTTCAACGTTTTGATTTCTATTTCTGTAGGGATATTTAGAGCAGATCGACTCGCAGATTTTTTATCCTATACCCAAGGATTTGTTTTTGCGTTCATTCTGTTCAGCATGCTGAAAACCTGGGAACCAATGATTACAAATATAGTCATTCAAAGAGGGGACGATGGACTCTTATTAAGGTGGCTTTCAAAGATAAGAAGATCTTTATTCGGCGTTCGTTTTCGTTCTATCATTGGATTAATGTGCCTGGTTCAAATGTTTGTTGGTTGGCTTATTTCTCTTCTAATAGAAGGTTCCGGATGGATCGGTTCAACGCTTGCCAGAACATCATTGAAGAATCAAGAAGAAGAAAGAAACGTTGTATCAGAGATTTTGGAGAAGAATTGCTTTGAAGTATTCGAAAATAATATTGGTTTAGAAGCTGAGGAGCAGCGCATGGTCGAGTCCTTCCTCGATTGGAATAAAACGAAAAATAGAGGGATGTTGGCGATTGTAGGTGATAAAAAAGCAGGAAAAGACTTACTACCACAACGGTTGCTACAACACACCGAATTACCGATAATACAGCTGGAATTAACAACCAGAATCACAGATGAGAATGAGATTCTTCATCAAATATGTACACTGTTTGGTATCGAAAAAACATCCTCTATGGATGATGTAATTCTTTACATAAGGAATGAATTGCCGAGCAGTATCATTTTTGTAAAAAATGCACATCTATGCATGATTCGAACGGTCGATGGGTACGCTTCGTTAAAAACACTTCTACAGATTCTCTTACACACCAGTCAGTCTCATTTTTGGGTTTGTTCCTTTAATCTTCATTCCTGGAAATATCTTGATGGACCGGCTGCACCGATCAATATGGATGTTTTTCGTGAGGTTGTATTCGTCGAACCTTTAAATACAATCGAATTATCGCAATGGTTCAAATCGTTATTCTCTCAATTAAATAGAGCGTTGAATTTTTCTCTTCTTTCCTCTTCAAAGAAAAGTAAGCGCATTATTTCCAGAACGGAGATGGCGTATTGGAGATTATTGACCGATTCGAGCAACGGGAACGCCTTTATTGCTCTGCGATACATGCTCACGGGTATGCACGAAGAAAAGGAACACCTGAATATTTTTATGTTCAAAGCACCCGATGATACTGATTTAGTAGAACTTGACGATTTATCTCTGTTTGTTCTTACCAGCTTAATGATTCATGACGGCCTGACTTTGACCAATATTCAGAGAAGCCTAAACTATAATCTCGAAGAGATACGCTCTCGTTGTCGATTGCTTCGATCCTTTGGAATGGTAGAAAAAATGGATGAGATGTTTCATATAGAAATACGCTACAGACCAATAATTGAGAATTTTCTCATAGAACGAAAACTGATGTATATGGAGTAGGAAATGGGAGAGATTACCTTTTTTTCGCAAGAGGTCGTAGATATCCTCCAATCTGTCAAGGTTTGGGGAATCTTTCCGGCCATCGTTATCCTTTTTTTTACGGTATTTTTTCTTCGGTTTACGCGTAAATCCTTCGATGGTCTTGGAGAGAAAATTCCTAGTCAGCGGCTTTTCTTTAAGCAGATTTCCGTAATATCACGTTTCATTTTGGTCGCAATCGGATTCTTCTTCATGGTGAATTCGATCTTCGATATTAGCGGAAAAGGATTACCTTTTTTAATCGCGTTGATTATCTTTGGTGTATCTTTTTCCTCTAGAGATTTGATTGCTTCTTTGATGGCTGGTCTCATTCTCCTTTTTGATCGACCTTTTCAGGTTGGTGACAGAATCACATTCAAAGGATTTTATGGAGAGGTTGTCGCGATTGGCTTGAGAAGTGTTCGTATGATTGATTTAAATGATAATCAGATTACGATTCCGAATAATCTCTTCTTAAATGAGGCGGTTTCCAGTGCAAATGCTGGAAATTTAGATCAGATGTCGTGTTTTTACTTTTACATTGGTTGCAGTGAAAATTTTCTGGTAGCCGAACAATTAATTCATGAATCAATTGCGGCCAGCAACTATGTTTTTTGGGGAAAACCCATCAAGGTTTACATGGAAGAAGCATTGGTTTCCAATGTGAATTTTGCCATTAAATTTACAGCAAAGGCATATGTGATAGATGGGAGGTACGAGGAACTCTTTTATGAGGATGTACATAAACGGGTGAAGAAGGCTTTTGTCAAACATAGTATTAAAACAGCGGGGCAACTTCGTGAAGTCCAGCAAGTTGATTAGGTCAAATCTGATACAAGGTTGGAAGTCCATTCAAAATTGCGAACGCCAAAACGCAGAGAGATTCTTATTAAAAGCACATCAAATGTCTAGAAAAAGACCAATTTTGCACAGTGTGAGCCATCTCTCCTTGGCATATCTCCATAAGAATGAACCCAAACATTTTTGTAGAGAAATGTATCTGGCTCTAATGGCTCCCTTTGCAAGCGTTAGAGCGAATGTCCGTGACGTTCTCGGAAAAGAACCATAAAATCTCTTAGTGCGACCGCGCTCTCCAATGGACATGCATTGTATAAGGAAGAGCGAATACCACCTACAGAACGATGACCTTTTAATGCGAGGAGTCCTTCTTTTCGAGCTTCCTCTATAAAAGTAGCTTCGAGTTCGGGACGAGCAATCCTCCAAGTGATGTTCATGAGGGAACGACTGTTCGTTTTGGCATGTGGTATCCAAAAGTCGGAGGAATCGAGTTCTTGGTAAATCAAAGAGGCCTTCTGTTGATTGATTTTTTCTATAGATTCCACACCACCGGCATTTTCAAGCCATGCTAGCATACGGTCCAACGCAAAAATACCGAACGTGTTTGGCGTATTAAACATAGAGTTTTTCTCCACCATCAGTCCATAATTCAGCATAGAAGGTAGACCACCGGGACGTTTACGATTCACTTCGTTGCTTTTTTCTACAGCCCAAGGAGAGAGTATAATTGCCGTTACGCCACTCGGTCCAAGATTTTTTTGAGCACCTGCATAGATTACGTCGTATTTTTGGACATCGATTTTTCGAGAGCAGATATCGCTGGACATATCTACAACCAATGGAATGTTGGTGGAGGGTCTTTCAGAATATTGGGTTCCGTAAATGGTATTATTAGACGTGTAGTGAAGATAAGTAGCCTCTTTGGGTATCGAGTATTCTGAGTTTTTTGGGACGGATTGATTGGTTGAATCTTCCCAAATACTTTGAGATTGCGAGCATCTTTTTGCTTCTTTGAGCGCTTTTGTTGACCAAGTACCGGTCATTAAATACGCTCCGGTTTCCTCTGGTGTTAGGAGGTTTAAAGGAAGCATATAAAATTGGAGACTTGCGCCTCCTTGTAGGAACAAGACGTGGTAATCGTCAGGGATAGATATAAGGTTTCGCAAACGGTTCTCAGCGCTTTGAATCACCTCACTGAAGCCGGCACTTCTATGGGAAATTTCCATCAATCCAGCATTACAGTCTCTAAATTCTAGTAGGGCATTCTTAAGCTCCTCTATGACGGAAGGGGGTAGAACTGCTGGACCAGCAGAAAAATTATGTTGTCTAGACATATGGAGGCTCCAGTTTCAAATGGATTGTTGGTAAAAATATACATTTTTTGTATAGAGGAACCACCTTTTATGAAAGGGTTGTGTTTCCTCTATGTGAAAGGCTGTGTGCTATCTCGTTTAAACAGATTATAACAAGGAGTGCGAATCGTATTGTTTTGATAAAGAATTTTCGTGTAAATGTCTTTTAATAATATCTTTGAAATGGAAAATTTGAATGGCGAGAATCTTGGTCGTTGATGACGAACCCCTGATAAGAAAACAAATAGCAAGAGTACTTTCAAAGCAAGGACATGATGTTCAACAAGCCGTTGACGCTACTCAGGCTCTCAAGTTTGCAGGGGACAAAATATTTGATTTAGCCCTAGTGGACTATAATTTACCCGTTAAAGACGGATTATTTGTCCTACAAGGACTCAGAGAACTCCAACCCGGATGCTTGAGAATCTTAATTACGGGCATGCTGGATCTTCCTTTGGCGGTGAATGCCGTCAATTCAGGTGAAATTACCCACGTTGTTGAAAAGCCATTTAAACCGTTACAGCTGGTTAAGGCAATAGAGGCATCTTTGACAGCAAGAAAAAGAATGGTGGAGGTGGCGAGGGTTCAACAAGAAGTTGCAAAGGACGAAGAGCGAAAGATACTGGATGACTGTTTGAAAGAAGGGTTCATACGTCTTGCCTTACAGCCCTTGGTCAAGGGAAAAACAGGTAAGGCAGAAGCTTTTGAAGCACTTTTGCGCTCGAAGCATCCGGTTTTAGATGGACCTCTTTCCATCATCCGAGCTGCTGAAAAGCACAATCGACTCAGCCAACTCTCTAAGATTATTTTTTTGAAAGCAAAAGAGTGGTTAGAAAACTTAGAAGGTGATTTTAGACTTTTTATTAATATTCATCCCGATGAATTGGCTGATCCAATCGGCATGCGAGATCGTCTTCAAATATTGGTTCCCTGGGCCGATCGTGTCGTCCTAGAAATTACCGAAAGAAGTCGGCTTCAAGCCATAGATTCTTGGGAAACAACGATGGAGTCTATAACCGCACTGGGATTTATGGTTGCGGTAGATGATTTGGGTGCAGGCTACAGCTCCTTGAGTGTTTTGGCGGACTTACAGCCGAAGTACATCAAAATGGATATGAGTATCATTCGAAATATCCATTTGGAGCCACGCAAAAAGCGTTTGGTTGAAATGCTTTGTAAGTTTGCAGAAGCGACCGACGCTATGATCGTGGCAGAAGGGGTCGAAATTAGAGAGGAAATGCTCGCGTTGATCTCTTGTGGAGCGCACTTGCTGCAAGGATACTTCTTTGCAAAACCGCATACCGACTTCGAACAAATCCAAGCGACCTATCAAAAGACTTGGGAAGTGTCTTGAGGACAACGACATGATTCGAATCTTCGCTGGAAGCCACCAGTACACTAAAGACGGCGTTGCTCCCGTTGTAACGATCGGAAATTTTGATGGTGTTCATTTGGGGCATCAAAAACTCTTGGAAACGCTAAAAATAGAAGCGAAAAAAAGAAGCGCTCCCAGCTGTGTTTTTACCTTTGAGCCTTCACCAAGGGTATTATTGTCTCCCAAGTTGAAAATACCACGCATTGCACCGTGGAACAAAAAAGTACATCTGTTGGAGCAATTGGAAATCGATCATTTGATATTAGAGAGATTTTCACTGCCCTTTGCACAACATTCTGCGGAATGGTTTGTTCGCGAAATTATTCAAAAGAGATTGCGCGCACAAATGATGGTTGTTGGCTATGACTTCCGTTTTGGAAGGGCAAGAGCCGGTACAATTGATACGATAAAGAAGCTTTTGCCCAATGTTGATATTAAACAGGTTTCGGCACTAACGTTGGGTGACGATATTGTTAGCTCCTCTGCCATACGTCAAAAAGTATTGGATGGGGACGTAGAAAAGGCAAAGATACTTTTGGGACGACCATATTCTTTAGAGGGAGTGGTTGTTTTGGGGGCGCAAAGAGGAAGGACGATGGGTTTTCCCACGGCCAATGTGGAAACCGATTTCTCTTTAATACCAAGTTCAGGGGTGTATGCGGTTCGTGTTCGGGTCGATTACGGAGAATGGAGAGATGGCATTAGTAATTTAGGGATGAATCCTACGTTTGATGGTAAAAAATTTCAGATAGAAGTTCATATTTTTGACTTTAAAAAAGATATTTACGGTTCAGATATGGAGATTCAATTTATAAATAGAATCCGTTCAGAAAGGCGTTTTTCATCTAAAAAAGAGCTCAAGAGTCAGTTGGAAAGAGATGCAGCAAAGGCTCGCATCATACTCAAATCGATGTAAACAACCAAGATTTACATCTAAAATATGACCAATTTGGTTACAAAAGCGATATTTCGAAGAATGTATAAGCGCTTTTCCAATTAATTCGATAGAATAAGCCAAAGAATAATCTTGGAGGAAGTGTGTTCTCTTTATTTCTCTTTCTTATCCCCAATCG
>JAYYRF010000301.1:0-6806 GCA_036127535.1 Myxococcota bacterium
GGTTACTATTTCACCGGAGACGGCGCACGAAGAGATGCCGACGGCTATTTTTGGATTACAGGGCGTGTGGACGACGTGTTGAACGTTTCGGGTCATCGATTTGGTACGGCTGAATTTGAAGCCATTCTGACCGAGTCTCCCGCCGTATCAGAGGCCGCTGTTGTCGGCTATCCACACCGAATTAAGGGGCAAGGGGTCTACGCCTACATCGTACTGGCCGAGGGGTACAGTTATTCCTCGGATTTAGAGGACTCGTTACAAGAACGCGTTCGAAAGGAAATTGGAGCCGTCGCCAAAATCGATGTGTTTCAGCAAGCCGTTGGGCTCCCAAAAACGAGATCGGGCAAGGTTATGCGTCGCATTTTACGGAAAATTGCCCAAGATATCTTTACCGAACTGGGCGATGTTTCCACGCTAGCTGATCCCAGCGTGGTCGATGCTCTCATTGCGGGTCGGAAGGAGCTTTTATAGTGCTGCTGTGGCTTTCGTTCTGGTCTTGGGGAGCACCCATACAGGTCGATTTGCACTTGGATACGCCGAGTCAACTATACAATCAAAATCTTTCATGGCACTCCTCTACGGGGCTGGAAGCGGGGCTTGCGCAACTCAGGCGAGGAGGTACGAACGTCCCGGTCATGGTTTTATTCCCGCCGAGGGAGGTTGAGCATTTGGCGCATAGCCGCGCCCTACTCGAAAAAATTGAGCGAGAAGCATTTCTGTCCGAGATGATAGAAATCGCACATTCTCCCCGCGAAGTTCGGAATTTGATTCGCGAGAATAAAACCGCCGTCTTGATCTCTATGGAAGGTGCACATGGTCTCGGTGACGGCGATTGGCGATTGCCGCTGGTGGAATTCCACCAAAGAGGCTTATCTATGTTGGGATTGAGTTGGAGTTTCTCAACCCGCTTTGGTGGGAGTTCCGGCGATCGCGGTGGTGGATTGACAACGATGGGAAAAGAGCTTGTCAAAGAGGCGCAGTCCATGGGGATTCTGATCGATCTTTCTCATTCGAGTCGGGCGGTCACGATGGAGGTCTGCTCGAACTCTCCGGTACCGGTTGTCGCTTCTCACTCCGCCGCCTATGCATTACAACCGGTACCAAGAAATCTTCTCGATCGTGAGATCGTTTGCATTGCGCGCACGGGTGGCGTGATTGGCATCAATTTTCACGCTCCGTTCCTTGGAAAAGCGCCGGATCTCAAGCGGGTCGCTGATCATGTTGAGCACATTGCAAAAGTGGGTGGGTATGCATCGGTTGCTTTGGGAACCGACTTTGATGGATGGATTCGTACCCCCAAAGGATTAGAAAACGCATCTGCGTTACCGAAATTGTTCTCAGAACTCCGCCGGCGTGGCTGGAGCGAAGAGCAACTGCGTGGTTTTCGTGGAGAAAACTTTTTGCGGGCATGGGATACTGCCCTGCAATTTGTAAAATAGCTGTAGATTTGTCATGAGAATGGAACCGACCGTACCTGCATTTGGTTAAGCGGATTTCGTTAGGGAGTAGCCGATGTCCAGCCGTTCTTTGGGTCTTTCTGAGACCGTTTATTCGTATTTACTCGATCATTCTTTGCGAGAATCCGAACCTTGTCGAGCCCTGCGAGCGGAAACGGCGCTGATGGAATATGGTCGCATGCAGGTTTCCCCCGAGCAAGGTCAGTTTATGGCTCTTCTCGTTTCGCTGCTCCATGTAAAGAAGGCGGTAGAAGTGGGAACCTTTACGGGGTACAGCGCATTGTGCGTTGCACAAGCCCTCCCCGAAGATGGTTGCCTGATCGCTTGTGATGTTTCGGAGGAGTGGACGTCCATAGGACAGAAGTATTGGAGGCAAGCGGGTGTCTCCCATAAAATTGATCTTCGCATTGGGCCCGCTTTGGAAACCTTGGACGATCTGAGAGATCAAAGCGGCACCTTCGACCTCGGTTTCATCGATGCCGATAAAGTCAACTACAAGGCATACTACGAGCGGATATTACAACTGCTGCGTCCTGGCGGTTTGTTGCTCATCGATAATGTTTTGTGGGGAGGAACTGTGGCGGACGTGGACGACCAGGAAGAGAGCACGTGTGCGATTCGAGATCTGAACGTACACGTGTTCAACGACGAACGAATCGATGTGAGTATGCTTCCGATCGGTGATGGCTTGACGCTTGTGCGGAAACGCTAGCGGACGTATACGAGAGCGCTACTGAAATAATTCGCCTCGTTGGCCCATTGCAGTCGACCTGAGTTGAGGTAATCTCCGTTGTTCCGTTCTTTCATTCCCAATCCCTCTGCCGTTCCAGGATGACCACAGCCGTATTCTTGTGAGATTTGGAAGCCCAGTCGTGCGATGCTACCATCTCCGTAAAAGTCTTGGTTGATGCCAAATTCTCTGCAGTGGTATCGCTCGTGACCCGAAGCGCTAAACCCCCAATATGAGGTTGTGTAGTAGTTTCCTGCAGAGGATGGGGCGGAGGCGTAATCTCCTCCCCCATTCATGACGTCGTAAAGGCTGGTATGCGATGATGAGAAAGAGAAACTTTGATCGTATCCGTTCATCACAATACGCATTTCGCTAAAGGACAGGTTGTTGTAAGAATTATATTTACTGTTGTTTCCGCCGCTGATGTTGTGATCGGTTTCGTTGTACAGTGCGGTGGACGTCCACAAAAAGGAGTCGTAAATTAATTCGGTGTTGTCGACCATGCTCTTGAGAACCAGCGTCCAGCCGCCATTGGCCATGTCGCAATAAATTTCGTATGCGCCGCTCGCATCCGGATCGATGTAATACGTTCCATCGAGTGCCGTTGAATCCGAGTCGTAAATATCAAGGCAGGATTCGCCGGGGCAGGTTGAGTCTTGTCCCAATAGGCCTTCATCGATGTCGTTGTCGCAATCGTTATCGAGGGAGTCGCACGTCTCGGTGGCGCCCGGATTCCGGTCTACATTACTGTCATCACAGTCGTTGTTGTTATCGATATAGCCATTGGGAGCAGAGCAAGATTCAATAGAGAATGTCGCATCCCCATATCCGTCTTCATCGTTGTCGAGGTACCATGTGGTTTCGCTGCCTTGGATGAGATCCGGATCGTCATCGTCCGTATCTCCATCGCAATCGTTGTCGAGAGAGTCGCAGATTTCATCTGCGCCCGGATAGCTGACCGCAGAGAGGTCGTTGCAGTCGGTGTTATCGGATACATAGCTCTCGGGTTGCTCGCACCGTTGAATGTACAGCGCGGGATCGCCATATCCATCTTCATCATGATCGAGGTACCATATGGTTGCATTACTGGACTGCAAGCCCGGATCATCATCATCGACATCTCCGTCGCAATCGTTATCGATCTCATCGCAGATCTCGTCTGCACTTGGGTTGATAGGGCTATTGTTGTCGTCACAATCGTCCGCATTGGATACATAGCCGCTGGGCGCGCTACAGGCACTGATCGTACTGTTTGGATCTCCGTATCCGTCTGTATCGCTATCGAGATACCACGAACTGCTGCTACTTGCCAAGAGGCTTGGATCATCATCGTCCGTATCTCCATCGCAATCGTTGTCGAGAGAGTCGCAGATTTCATCTGCGCCCGGATAGCTGACCGCAGAGAGGTCGTTGCAGTCGGTATTATCAGATACATAGCCCGTCGGTTGCTCGCATCGCTGGATCGATAGGCTGGGATCCCCGTATCCGTCCGCGTCGTGATCGAGATACCATGTACCGGCATTGGTAACCGGTTCGTCGTCGTCGTCCACATAGCCGTCGCAGTCGTTATCCAAATTGTCGCACAATTCATCGGCGAAGGGATAAATCAAGCTGTCACTATCGTCGCAGTCTAGATAGTTGGCTACGTATCCTTCCGGTAGGAAACAGGTTTCCACTACAGAGCCGGGGTCTCCATATCCGTCGTTGTCCCCGTCTAAATACCAAATAAAGTCCCCGATCTCCTCGTCGATATCTCCGTCACAATCGTTGTCTACATCATCGCACATTTCGGGCGCTTCGGGATAAACGAGGGGAGATTCATCGTCACAGTCTCCTCCCACCAACGATATACCGATTTCTGCACCGCAAGACTGGATGGTCTGTGCGCTATCTCCGTATCCGTCTCGATCGTTGTCGATAAAGTATAGTTCGCCGAGGCCTTCGTCGATTTGTTCGTCACAGTTGTTATCAATACCATCACAGATCTCGATAGCCGCCGGAAAGATGCTGGGATCGCTGTCGTCACAATCGTTGGCATTGGGTACAACTCCCTCAAAGGCTTCACAAGACATCTCTGTGGATTGGGGGTCGCCGAAGCCGTCGAGATCTTCGTCGTTGTAGAAGGTCAAAAGCACCCCTTCGTCGATCTGTTCATCGCAGTTATTGTCGATACCGTCACAGACTTCGGTTGTCCCCGGATTTACGAGGGGGTTTTGATCATCACAGTCCTCGGCTTGTGTATATCCGTCGTTGTCGGCATCGACCATTTCATCAATCGTTCCCTCTTCTTCTTCTGTTACGGCAAGCTTGGGTGAACGACAGGCAACAAGCCCGATAATTAGAGGCAGAGTTCTCATCTTAGTGACTCACGGTTTCGAAGGGGGCTTTGGGAGGGCATGATGGGATGACGTTTTGACATATATCACCCCAGACACAGTACTGTTTTGTCGTTCCTGCTGTATAGCCGTCTAACGCACAGGAGGTAAATACACGCACTCCGCAGGAGAACAGAGCGTAATCCGATTGTCTGAAGGAGCGTTGCGGTTGTCTTTGTCGCACGTGAGAAACCTAGCAAGGAAAAGGGTAACATTATGATTGGCACCGTTTAAAAGATGCATTTACCCATTTATAATACCTTTATAACCTATAATTTAGATGTTCGTAGCTCTTATTTACAGGAAAGTTGAAGCGAAACAGGTAGCATGAATAAATGATCACATTTGGTTGATTTTTGCATTTGGATTGCCTTCTGTGATTGGGGGCAAGGCTACCTGTCCTTTTGTACTTCTTAGATTGTCTGTACAGCATTCGACCTTTTGGGGGTTGCGTAGTATATTTTCTGCATTGTTCCTTTTTCCTGGAGTTTGGTATGCATACTCTCTCAGAACTCGCGTCCGATCTGACGGAATCAAAAAATATTTTGTTCCTTACCGGCGCTGGCATCAGTGTTGCGTCAGGGATATCCCCGTTTCGGGGAAGCGATCCGGATGCCGTTTGGAATAAAGATATTATGGAGAAGGGAACGTTTGCCTATTTTCGAGAGGATACGTTGAACTCTTGGATTTGGTATCTCGACCGCTTCGACGGGTTTACGGAAAAGAAGCCCAACTCGGGACATATAAGTTTGCAGGGGATAGAGCAATGGTCGAGGAGTTGGGGAAAGCGCTTTACACTTATCACACAAAATATCGATACCCTACATCGTAAGGCGGGCTCGAAATCTTTAATCGAGATACATGGCCGCTCCGATCGCGTACGATGCGCGCGTACCGGATGCGATTTTGGAGAGCCCGGTGGGAGTATTCCTGTATCCAGCGTTGATTTTGCCTCCTTCAAGAAAGACCCATGCTGGCAGAATATACCGCGCTGCTCGTTGTGTCGCGATTACTTACGTCCGCACGTTTTGTGGTTTGACGAGTACTACAATGCGCACGAAGACTACGGTTACGAAGCGGCACTTGGTTCCATGTACGACGCGCAGTCGATCGTTTTTGTTGGGACATCCTTTGCCGTCGGAGTAACGGAATTTGCCATGCAAATCGCGGCGCGAACACGGGCAACGATGTGGGCTATCGATCCGGTGGATCCCAAAGATCATCGACTCCGATGGATTAACGGTCGATCAGAAGAGATTTTGCCCACCCTGCTGGCCAAACTCGAAGCATGAGTCTGCTGTATTCTTCACCGACAGGGCAGCGGATTTTTGTATAGTATTCCATCGCTCCAGGTGTAGTGAACCATTTCGTTATTTTTGTCCGTACTGCAGTAATGAACCTGTGGAAGGCTAAAGTGCATTTGAACGTAGTACTCTCCTTTCTTGCTGTTTATCCAGCCCTTCTCAAGAATTTCGGCGTGTGTGAGGTGGTCTGGAAGATTACGGGTTCTTTCGGCTTCCGAGGCGATCGTGAGGATGTTGTTTGCGATTGGGTGTAGTTTGGTTCTTTGCTTTGGGGGCTCTCGGTTTAAATAGAGGCTCAAGGTTTCGCTTATGTCTTTACTTCCTTTGAGATTGGAGCGCAGAACCGCTGTCCATTCTCCCTCTTGCACGGACAGACCAACGCTTAGTTCGGTCGGTAAGGTGGAGTTGCTCCGAAGCTTGTTTTGTTTGGCGGCTTTCGATAAAGAAAAGTGAACCGCCAATGGATGATCCTTGAAGAATTCTTCTTGGTGACCATTTAAAAGCGTCCATCCGGTTGGTTCGGTATAGGTCTCCAGTGCCTCATCGAGCATTTGCTGATCTCTGCCGATGAACAGCCCGCCGTCTACGGGAACGAGTTCCCATTCACGCCAGCGATAACCACGGTCGGTTTGGCGATAGTCGAACTGTGCGGTTTTGAACAATCGAATGAGTTTTGACTCGACGGCCTCCTTTTTGGGTGCCCAAAGTCCTTTGAACGGAATCGCAACCAGTCGAGGATACTTCTCCGGTGCACCGTATTGAAAGTCAAAGATAGCCAAACTACCGGCAGCAAAAGGGTCGAGACGCATCAAATTTCCCAATTCGCTTTCTTCGAGTGGAAAACCATGATGCCGCAGCCAAGAGATAGGCGAAAAATTAAGATGCAAGATGATGGGGGCGTATGCGAGTTCAAATTGCAGGACTCTTCTTTGGCGAGGGT
>JAYYRF010000302.1:0-2543 GCA_036127535.1 Myxococcota bacterium
AAACGATGTCGGGGACGCTCGCATCCGGTCGAAGGGTCTGTAGGGACTCGGGCCCCAAACGATACGCGAAGTTGTTAAAGAGAACCATGCCCTTCTCCATCGGTTCCTCGACCAAAGAGACAAGCCCTTTTCGATGCAAGGGCTCGCGAGCACGTCGTTCAATCACACCGTTAATGCCGTTTCCGATCCAAAACCAACAACACGATATCCATAAAAATCGGGCTGCATACCGATCCCAGCGAGATACGTATCCCTTGTTTCGATGCATGATCAAAGCCATCAACATCGGCGCCACCGGTAAAAAGATTCGGGTCGCCAAATCCTCTCGTGGAGAGGAACTGAGGAGCAACGCGGTGATCAAGGCGCCCTTCGCGGCCAAAATACGCAAAGCAACGCCCGCTTGCTTTGGTCGCTGTTTCGGGCCAAAGGCGATGTAAAAAAGCGCACCATATAAGAGAATCGAAAATACAACCCCAATCCAAAGAGGAGAAAAGTAGATGGTTTCGTAATGGTTAATCCATACCATCGGAGGAAGAAAGAATAAAGAGACCCCCAATATTGTCGGCAGCCAGGGCCGTTTCACTACCGATGAGAGAAGTAAACAGACGCCGGGAACCGAGGCGAAGAACAAAAGTTGCCAAGCGGTAAATCCAACGAGTGGAATACGCAACTGCCACGGTGCAGCGCCGACGTTGGATTTCAATCCAAATATCAAGGGCGATGCCCAAACGAGCCAAATAAAAACCGAAACGCCGAGCCAATACAAACGCGGTTTCCAGTTTTCTTTTTTTCGAACGCTTATCCATACCTCGGCCGCCATAATCGCAAAGAGCAACAAAGCTGAGGACTCCTTGAGCAAAGCGGAAAATGCGATTAAAATTCCCAAAGATAGATTTTCCACATAGACGCGATCAGGCTTGGCCAAAAGAATACTCACGCCGAGAATACTCGCGGCGCCCAACCCGTCCAACTCTGCCAAACTCCAAAGGCCGAAGAGATGGGGACTCAACAAGATGGTCATACAAGCGACAGGGAGCGCAGGCTTTTGCATACCCTGTATCCGAAGCCACCGCCAAGAGGCGAAGCCAAGCAAAGACGCAGATAACCAAGCCTTTAGAAAGAGTACCCACAAGGGGGGTAAAGCCTTCGCACCAAAAAAGTAAATGTACAATTTGAGCATGAGTACGGAAATGGGCCGAAAACCATACTCCGAATTGGCGGGTGGTGGAAGTTGATAGGGCTTGAGCCACGCAAAGGGCGGAAGTTGATCGACAAAGGCCAAAATCCACAGTGATATCTGGTCGACCTCTTGAATGGCACCAACGCCCGCTACGACGGCAGCGACACACAGAATCAAAAGTAAGGAGCGGAGTTCGGACATTGCGGTAAAATGGTTATAGTTAAATACTGAATCGTTGTAACACTTAACATTTGGAAGCGGTATGTCTCTCACCCTCGCACGTTATCCCACAAGATGACAACGAAAATATCCGAGAAAGAGAGTACCCTCACGGAAAGTAGCGTTGGCCCCGTTTGTCTCGGCCTCCTATTGCTTTTTTGTATCGGGTCACCTTTGTACATTCCCGACAGCTACGAACAGGCTTTGGGATGGCTGTGTCGAAGCGGAGATCATCCCTTTTGTTCAGACTTAGATCTCCTCTTCCGTCCTCCGGCCATGAGCTTTGCACTGGCTCCTTTTACCCTTTTCATGCCGGCATTCATCGCGGTTGGTATCGTCGCTTGGTTGTCAGCGAGTTGGTCGATACAACCATTGGCGCGCGGTATACGAAATGTTTTGGGACGAGACTATATGTGGGCGGCTACGTTCACCTTGCTCGGTTCATGGGCAACCCTACGTCTCTTGATGCTCGCGGACGCGCGCATATTTGTTCTGCTCCCTCTTTTTTGGTCGTGGGCGATCTCTCTATCACTAAAAGATTCCGATCGCCGAATGGGAATCCTTTGTGGGTGTCTCATGGGAGTGGCCACGCTAACGCGTCCCGAAGTCTTACTCTCCTCTTTGTTCTTAATCGGCGCGTTGGCGTGGCGAATCCGATGGGGTGTACGTTGGACAACGCTGGGCTTCCTCGCTCCGATGGGGCTGTGGATCGGACTCCTTTCCCAAAAAGCAGGACGCCTGGTCTTAGGCCCTCGCTATTGGGAAGGGAATCTTCTCGCCATTTGGGAATGGATTCCCCGAAGAGAAGCGCTGCGGCTATACGGTATGGGCTTGTATTCACCAGAAGCCAGAACATTGGCAACCGATCCACTCACGCAGTCCATTCAACCCGATGTCCTCTCCGGCATGGGCTGGTTTCTTTCCAACGCCGGTACCATGGTACCTCCATGGGTATGGATAATCGGATTGGGTACCATCGCTTACGGTATCCGCCAAAAGAAGTATCGTCTGCACAGCGTTGCTGCACTGGGTCTATCCGCTCCGTATTTCGCAGCGAGCTTTTTGCCGCAGGCGCGAGCGCCTATCTTCCCCCAAGCCAACTTTATACCGCTTTACATCGTGATCCTTATCGCCTTTGGAGTCG
>JAYYRF010000303.1:0-3882 GCA_036127535.1 Myxococcota bacterium
AAGAATACGGTGGTATGGGTATGAAATTGCAACGAGCAAGTCTTCAAGAGCAACGAGAAGAAAACTGGGAGCCCATCGCTTTAGATAGGAGATAATCCGTATTATCTCTCATAAAAATAAAGCATTTACTGGATTTCATGCTAATTAGTAACCAGAAAGAAAGACCAAGATGCTCAAACTCAACCAAATACAATCGATCCGTCTCCAAGAAAATCCCATCGGACAAAAGATCTACGCCCAGTTTTTACGCTTCAATTACAGCTTTCCTCCGAAGACCAAGGTGCACGTCCACGGTATTGAGAACATACCCAACGATCGAAGATGCATCCTCGCAATGAACCACACGGATAAATTTAACTACTGGCCGTTTCAGTTAAAACTCTATCAAATGCGAAACCAGTTTACCTGCACTTGGGTCAAGGGTAAGTACTTTCGGAATACTCTCGTTCGCAGATTTCTTCTCAACATGAATATTATTCCTGTCGCTCCAAAGGGTATATTAATCGCTCGTTCCTTTAAGAAGCTGATGAAGCGACTGCCGAGCAACGAGGAATACCGCAACATAAAAATGGTTATGGACTCCCCCAATAGAGACTTAAGTGGGCTCAGTTCTCAACTACAGAAATACTTTGGAGAGACCCCCGAAAAGGTCATCGACGAAATCGAAAGTGAATTCGCGGGGATATCACAAGAGGTTGTCCGCTTGAATCGCGATGCATTGTCTTTGGGACACCATATACTCATTTTCCCACAGGGTACACGCTCGGTTCGCCTTTCCAAAGGACACATCGGTTTGGCTCAAATGAGCCAATGCTTGGGTGCTGATATTATTCCAATTGGATGTTCCGGATCGAACATTTGTTACCCCGATGGCATACCTTGGGCAAGAAAGGGCAGCATCACATATAAGATCGGAAAACCATTGATCTTGGATGGAGAAAAACTCGGGGCTTACCGGGTAAAGGATCCCTTTATACCCTTTAGTGCTGATGCAGTTCGAAATTACAGGCCGCAATTTCGCGCCATCACCGACATTGTTATGGATGAGATTAACCAGCTCGTCACGCCACCCTATCAATATTCTACCGACAAAACGTCAGACGGCGTAAAGGGAATGAACCGTTTTGTGTAGTGATCATTCCGTATTTAAGTCGTCCATCAAGTGCGCTACAAACCGTTGCGGATACTGGATATAGGGCGCGTGAGCCGCGTTGGGGAAAACCGTTATATCGGCCTGAAAACGTTCCGCAATAGCCTTTGAAGATGAAAGTGGGAATATTCGGTCAAACTCTCCCCAATATACATGAACCTGCTCAATCGGAGACATTGTGCTTTTCAAAGGCATACGGCGGGAGATTAAATCATCGAGTAGCATACGCTTCTCATTGTGATACTTCGCAAAACTTCTCTTGTACTCCGAGGCGAGTATCGGCATCGGAACAGAGGGGCCTTTTTTGTAGTAACAAATATCGATGAGGTTCTGTACACCTTTGGGATTTTGTGGAACCAAGATCTCATGAATGTTGTTTACTCCAAAACGCTGGTGAAGTGCCTCAATATCTTCAGATGAAAAATACGGCCCGGGCGAGTCGACCAAAAACAACTGATCTATGGGAAGCGAATGTCTTTCTACCAGTGCCAAAGCGACAAACCCACCATATGATGTACCCAGCAAATCATACTTCTCCCAAGCCATCTGCTGCAAAATAGACTGCACCGCATCAGATTGAGCCGATAACGTGGGAGCTGCCATAGAGTGACTTTCACCAAACCAAAGAAGATCCGGTATCAACATCGGCCGATCTTTCGATAACCGTCCCAAAATCCGATACCATGTGACCGTTCCATTACCACCAAAACCATGCAATAAGACCAGCGGTTCTTGCTCTCCCGTGCGTTTTACCCAATAGGCAACACGCCCATTTTCGGTATCGTAGTACCCTCTTTCAAACCCCCAACCAAGAAATTGAGAATGAAGGTGTTTGTGATAGCCTTCTACTGGATCACAAGCGATCAGCGTAAGAAGTATCGGGCTCCAAGATCGAACGGTGTGCTTTCTATCTATCAAAACGGGACTTTTTTCCACCAACAACGTTAAATTTAAATTGTAGCCCCAATAATACAGAAAATCCAAGCGGGGTATAGCCTTCGGGTTCTTCACGGTCTTCGTAAGCGAGATTATCCAAACTTTGGGCAGTTGTTGGCGCATTCTCTGCAAATAAAAGGTAGCTAATCGGTACGCGAGCCCACAGATCTATGACCGATGAGAGTTCCACCTCTCCACCGGGCTCGACACTCAAAAATAGCATTTTGGGAGAAGGAAGCGGAGGAAAGTCCTCTAGAAATTGAGCATCGTAGTATTGGGATGCAGATGTGCCAATCCAATAGGTTCCCGCAATGGATACAGAGGGACGAAAAGAATGTATAGATGGGGGGCATATCGTGAATCGAGAACCAAAGTACGTCGAATCATTGGGCAAGGAATCCTGTTGCGAGTTCGGTTGGTTATTACCCACGGTGATCCACCACATCGAAACATCATATCGGGAGTAAGCCCTACCAAATAAGACACTTACATCCAAAAAGGGCAGAACACCAATGCCAACCGATCCTTCTACTTGTGACACTCCCCCATTGCTAATGCTTTGCCATGCATAAGTTTCCAACGTGGACAGATCAATATCAGAACGCAAACGATAGCCGTAATACCTCCCATGAGACGGCAAAACACCGTAACCGCCGGACAATTGAACGAGAACCTTACCTTGGCGGCCTCTCATCTTTACTTTCCAATCTTTGAAGTACATTTGAGAGTTATAGAACTGAAGGTACTGTAAAGGAGTCATATTATATTCCTCCCAAGGCTTCGCTCCCTCTTCTTGCTTCATCTTGTGAATATCTTGTACCGTTAGTCTAACAAAGGTCGATTTCAATCTCTCTCGACCGCCGAGAGATTCCGCTTCTAGATCTTGAATTTTTTCAATGGTGCTCTTTCTCTCTTCGGCATCGGTGATGTACGAAGTGTCTCTGAAATCTTGAGCGAGACTGTCCCGGTTTCGAATGACGGACTGGAGAGAGAGCGCCAGGGTTTCGGTAAATGCAAGTTCACCGTTCTCTAATACATCCAACGGTATACGGAAGATTTCCTCAGCGGCCAGTGCGTCGGTAATAACCGTGTCGACTCGAAAACCGGACTCCAATGCCATAACCTTCGCACTTACAACGTACTGAATCTTTGCATTTTGCGCCAAGACCATTGCGCAGTTGTGAATTTCCGAAGCCGGACACGTCTCCATGTAAGATTCCGGAGAATTACCGCCAATGGAAGGAACGTCCGAGAAGTCATACAATTGCAATTCTGCCTCTTTTTCTAAACGTTGAGACAATAAGATGGGCAGCCTCTTGGACATCCCTACGGCACTCTTACCCGTGGCCAGGAACGGAGAGATCAATACAGATGTTTCAGCAAAAGCCAGAGAACCGATAAGCAAAGCAAGTAACATGATAGCTCCACACAAGAATTAGTAGAATTATAGCAATAACAATCAATATCACACAAGAGAGATTATTACACATAAACTCCTAGATTTGCATCTCACAAAATAGGAGCTGAAATTAAAGATTTGAAAAAAGGATAACAAAATCAGGGAGAACAATCTTTGAGATCGGTAAAATCATTCTAGCACCACAGACACAGAAGGATGTTATTGGGGTGCTCAATCTCGCTTTGGGTATCCAAAGATGGCGACTGTTTTTTGGTGAGACTCGGTTTTACTTCTTTACCCTTGCAATGTATAAAATTTCGGGGCAAACGAAAATGAATCAAGTAGAATACTCTTATCAAGCGCACTTTAGAGAGAGAATACCATGTCATATCTTTTA
>JAYYRF010000304.1:0-3023 GCA_036127535.1 Myxococcota bacterium
TGGGGCTGGTTTTTGGGGTATGCCCCGATTATGTCTGCGTTTGTTGCCAGGATATCGAGAGGTCGAAGCGTTCGCGAGTTGATCGTAGCCGTCATTGTGGTTGCACCACTCTTGACCCATATGTGGTTTGCCATCCTCGGCGGAACCGGTCTCGGTTTAGAAGTATCGGAACCTGGCGTCATTACAACGGTATTGGCAGAACAGGGGATGGCGAGTACTCTGATCGCCATTGTCGGTGCTCTTCCACTCGCACCCCTATGGATCGGGATCGCGCTCTTGTTGGTATTCTGCTTTTTGGCAACAACGGCCGATTCCATGGCGTATGCCATCTCGGTTGTCATAACGGAAAAAGATACCCCTCCAATCTCACACCGTCTCTCTTGGGCCTTTGGGATGGGACTTCTGACCGCTTTATTGCTGCTGGCGGGTAATGGTTCGATTAATGCACTCCAACAATTTATCGTTGTGACCGCTGTTCCCGTCACCCTCATCTTACTTCCAACCGCCATCACTGCACCACTGGCTTTGCGCGCAGCAACTAAAAATACAACCTTACAGACCGATTGAACCAAGAATTGGCATTCGATAAAGAGCATACAGAGTCGGAGTCTTTTGAGCGCTCCCTTCGCCACTGCGTAACGGTCAAACAATTCAAAACCGTACACCGATACACTTATTGTGTCCAATCCAATCATTTTGTAATCTTGAATTCGAGTAAGAGGAATCACATTGACATTTTTTATTGTTTCACGCAATGAAATCGAAGACCTTTGTCCACAACGCGTTTCATACGCATGTCATCAAAGATTCGTTTTGTATGGTCTTCGGCATTAAAAATGGAACCTGATACCACGATGGTGGACAAATAAAGCAGTACAAATAAAGGGAGTGAAACATGAAACGATGGTTGTTGGCTTTGGGTGGATTGCTAATGGGAGGCCACGGTCTCGCAGATCCTTGTGGTATGGTGCCGCCCATAGCAATTTTTGATGCAGACAAAGACGATGCCATCGCGCGAACCGGTATTCAAAGAACCTATGTGATGCACAAGGATGGCATTGAAACCATGGTGCTCCATCCGGAGTTTCGCGGAAAAATAGATGATTTCGGAATGCTCATTCCTTTTCCCACTCCCCCTGAACTAAGAAAGGTTGACGACAATATATTTGCCCATTTGGAAGCCGCTATCGCACCGCCAACCATCCGCCTCAAGCACTACGAAGCCATGATCGGCATACAGGACTTCGCAGCCTTGAGCGCAGAGGGTATGGGCGGAGGAGGATTGGGGCGGCTTGCAGGTAAGAGAGGCCTCGGAGCCAAAGAGATTCGCGTTCGAGAAGAAGCCATTGGAATGTATCAAGTTGCCGTCATCGAAGCGGGCAGCGCAAAGGCGCTCAAGAAGTGGATGACCGAAAATCAATATCGTTTCCCAACCGGTATGGAGGCGGTCGCACAAGAATATGTAGAGGATCAATGGTGCTTTGTTGCGATCAAAACCAACATCGGTCAAAAACCCAACATTACGGCCAAAGCGGGCATGCGCAGTGTAGATGCATCCCTGCAGGACGGTGCTTCCTTTGATGGTTATGTGCAAGGCATGGGATTTCGTTTCCCCAGCAAAGAACCTGTCATACCCATGCGATTGTCGGTTTTTAACGGTCGAGATCCACAAAATGTAATTTACCTGCTATCCGATACACCGATGAGAGGACAGAACATCAATGACGATTATATCGACGCACATATCTCCGGACAAGAGCTCTACCAAAATCTCACACAACCGCTAAAAGTGGTCTTCGACGAAGATCTTGTAAAGGAGAGAACCCCGGAGCAAAACCAACAGATCAAGGAAAAGAGCAATCCGGATCCGTATCTAAAACAGGCGAGAATATTGATTGGAACCGATCTGAAGGCCATTCAAAGTAAAACCCTTCGCCTCGAGGTCGAGACACGAGAAAAAGACCTGTTGGCCATTAGCGAATCCTTGTCGCTACGCGGAGAAAGCATCAATGCGGCTCATCAGTCCATTTTGGACGAGGAACAACAATCGTTGAGTAATTCAGCATTAAAGGATCTCCAAAAGATGACGCTCACGGTCTTTTCAGGCGTTCTGCCAAATGATCTGATTCAAAATGAAAATCTGCGCTTTACGCAAACGGAAACCTTGAAGAAAAACTCCCAGCGTACCGATCCGCTCATACCCGCTGCCATCGTAGGTACAGCATACGGAAAGGCACCCTTCTCTTTTCACGGCTCACCCTACACCCACACCCCATTAATGTTTACTCCTCTATCCCGCCGCGCGGGTGCGGTGACGTTACAAAATCTAACCGTTGGCAGTGGCATGGAAGCATCCCTGGTTCAAAAAGTCTTGCAAAAAAATATAAATCAAATTCGCTACTGCTATCACAGAGTATTACGAACAAACCCCAATATAGCTGGAAAAGCCTCCTTTCAATTTTTCATTGCGAAGGATGGAAGAGTTTCAACGTCCACACTAAAAAGCTCGACGGTCGGAAACCAAGAGATAGAACAATGCTTGGTCAAACGTTTTCAGCGATATCGATTTCCCGTCCCCAAGAACAAAAAACCCGTAGAGGTAAACCTTTCCTTCCTCTTCAAACCGTAGCACCACCCAAGTTGAGAATTTGAGACGATTCTTCGCATTTAAAAATAACGCGATGGCATAAAATCAAAAATCAGAGACAATAACGGTCTTTATCAACTTTTCCGGTGACGAAAAAAATCGGACATTTGTGGGAGCAAGCGTCGGGGGAGGCAGTATTGCGGTCGTCAGCGTGGGTGGCTATGGTCTATATATCGGCCGCGACTTTCATTTGGGTTCATCGAATATCATCTTAACGCCGCGTATTGGGGCTAATACCGACGGTTTTGTTATTCTTAGTGCAGATGGTGACGGTAGCGTTTCTGGAATAGCGCCGTCCATTCGTTTGGAGACCGCGGTCTGTTTCTAGACGCTAGATTTCTTTACAAACCCTATAAGAGCTATCAAATAGCCAATC
>JAYYRF010000305.1:0-8182 GCA_036127535.1 Myxococcota bacterium
CGGACGGTACGGACTGTAACGATACCGAGGGTTCGATTTATCCCGGCGCATCCGAATATTGCAACAGTGTCGACGATGATTGTGATGGCGATATCGACGAAGCCAGTGCGTTGGATGTGCTGACGTGGAACATCGATTACGACGGAGATGGCTACGGCAGCAGCAACTATACCCTTGCACAGTGCAGTCAGCCGCCGGGATATGTGTCGGATAGCACCGACTGCGACGATCTCAACGGAGCGGTCTTTCCCGGCGCCGCAGAAGTGTGTAACGATGTCGACGATGACTGCAACGGTTCCATCGACGATGGTGCGACCATCGATCGACAGACTTTTTATGAAGACCAAGACGGCGATGGTTACGGCGTAGCATCTGCGACAACGGAGTCTTGTGACGTTCCGACAGGCTATGCCGAGCTTTCCGGAGATTGTGATGACGACAATGTCGATATTTCGCCCGCCGCCCAAGAGAGTTGTAACAGCACCGACGATGATTGCGACGGCGTCATTGATGAATCCGATGCGATCGATGCCACCCTCTTTTACGCTGATGACGATACCGACGGTTACGGTGATGCTGCATCCTCGATTCTATCGTGCGTGAATCCGAACGGTTACGTCGAGGACGCCACCGATTGCGACGACGCAGATGCCGACGTTTCGCCGGTTGCCCAAGAGTTGTGCAATGGCATAGACGACAACTGCAGCGGTGTTATCGACGACCCGACTCTTCTGCCTTCCTCCACATACTATGAAGATGCGGATGAGGATGGCTATGGGGGTTCGAGCACAATGCTCGCCTGTTCGCTTCCCTCCGGATACAGTGCGATTGGAAACGATTGCGACGACAACGACACCGCGTTGAATCCATTAACCGGCTGTGCCCAGGACTGCGCGGAAATACTGCAGTACGGTTTCGCGACCGATGGTAACTATGTCATCGACCCCGATGGGATTGGAAATGGTTTGGATCCCTTTGCGGTGTATTGCGATATGACCACCGACGGCGGTGGATGGATCCAAAGGGCGATTTCGAGCGCCGGGAACGACCGGGTGTACAGCACCAATCCAGATGACAGCAACCGGGGTACGATCCGAAGTGGGGATCAAGCGCGTTACTACAATCATCTTTCGAGTGATGGCTTCGACGGAGGGGATTTCTTACACTATGCCTACAGTACGGCTCCCAATATGACGGAATTCGATATTTCCTACCTCAATGCGGCTACGGGGGCTGACTTTAGCGATGCGGAATTGGATGCGCTCCGCGTCGTCGTCACCGAACTCTCGGAAGATACGTTGATGGTTGCGGGTGGCGTCGATGATTCGTGCTATTACGGCAGTACGTTCCATAGCTTTGACGGTCAAGGGCATGAAATTTACATCTCCGATGGTGATGGTGCCAACTTCATTTTGCTGACCTACGGTACCCAAACCAATGACGAGCAAGACGCCTTCTACTTTTATCACACCAGCACGCAGCTCACCACCGCGGAAAATGTCATTATGGGGTGTGGCTCGGATACCGAAATCACGCACTTGGAACCGCAGTACCTGCTCCCCGCTAAAATACAGCTGGGTTGGGCCTCGACCGACAACGCGCAATGGGGTGGGGCGGCCTATTGGGGATCGGAGTGGGATTACTTTTTGGTGCGCTAGTCCGAAAGATCGACGGGGCTCACCCCAGCTAGGATTGTTTCACGGCATGTATGGATTGCATACGTTTCGTCGCCTCGAAGGATGGCTTTGGAGATTCCACTACGGTTGAGCGTAGTATCCGCTGACCATGTAGCGAACGCCGTAGGATGTTGCACTGCCGCAGTAGTTGTTTCCCGCCGTGGCGCTTTGCACGACGACGAGTTGGAGTTCTTCTCCGGCGGGGATGCGCAAACCGGACACCATGGACATTTGGATGGCCGCACCGCTTGTCGAACCGTTCATGCCGTAGGCAACACCGCCGCTCGTGGTTTCGAATTGTCCGAGAACGCTGCCAGAAGAGGTCATCAGATCGCTCTTGTGGCTGCGAATGCACAGGCCGTTACCCGTAGAGGTTAGGGTGACGTCCGTGACGATGAGATCGTGCGTAGTGGGAGCGGTCAAAAGCGATTTGGTCTCACCATCGTAGGCGGTCCCACCGATGGCAACGACAGGGTTTTGACCATAACCAACCGACTGAAAACCGGTAGCGTCGGCATTTTGATGGAGAATTAAAGTAAGGGCGCTTCCCAAACCGAGTGCGAGAAAGACCGAGGTTGTGGATTGTGAGGGCATGATGTCTCCTGGAGAAATGTAGTGCGAACAATATATCCAATCGTTGGAAGTCTGTGTAGCTTCGTACCCGTGAACCGGTGGCATCGTTTTCAATCGGTCTGTGGTTCTTCTTGTAAGAGCGTTGATACAAATCCTTGCAGCCGTTCGATGTCAGCGGTGGCCGAGAATTCCATACACTGAATCTCGGTTTTACAGAACCCGGGAACCGATGCCGCATCCAGCCAAAAGAAAAGAAAATCACCCGATTCCTTTGCGAGCTCCATATGCCGGGTCAACAGCATCTTCGGATCTCCTTCGATGTAGAGTTGAAAAGCGTTGGTGTGGGGCGGGTTCGGATGAACGCGCATCGACGGAAAGGAGTCCAACATGGACGCGGCGCGTTTGGCTTGGGATACCCATGTCTCCATTTTGGGGAGGGAGTGTTCCAAGCCGATCTTTGCGGAGACATAGCTGTAATCTTGTGAATAGAGGTTCCCCCCATGACGGCGCTGCCAAACGCGTGCGGACTGGATAAATTCATGGCTTCCGGCAAGCATGGCTCCACACCAGCCGCCCAGATCCTTGTAAAAGGACACATACACGCTATCGAACAAAGAAGCGATCTCGGCATACTCTCTTCGGTAGAAAGGCTTTGCTTGCCATAAACGCGCCCCATCGAGATGAAGCGGGATTCTGCTCTCTTTGGCCCATTGAGAGATTGTTTTCAAGTCTTCCCACGGAGGGAGGGTGAATCCCAAAGGGCGGTAGGGAATCTCGAGTAGAATCGCGCCTGGTCGGGTTCCCAAAGACTGAAAATCCTCAACGGTAAGCATACGTCCCCGCACACCCTCGGGTGCCCCGAATTGAAGACGACGCATGCCGTGGAGGTGTGCATATGCTCCTCTTTCCGCTCCCTCGAGGTGACTGGTTGGATGGAGAGCGATATTGAAATTGCTGCTGTGCTCGCAGTGTATGCGCAAGGCACACAGTTGCGCCATCGTTCCAGAAGGCATAAAAACGGCGCTTTCCTTTCCCAACAGAGCCGCAAGGTCTTTTTCGAATTGTTGAAGATATGGACTTTGTCCGTAATAGTCTCCGACCTCGTCACCGCTTAGGGCATTTGCCATAGATTGAAATTTCTCTTTCATGGTCATGGATCGGTTGGGGCCACCTTGTAAGCGGTTGTGGCATTTTCGGAATATTTGATGGATCTGTTTGCGGTTCATGGTTCGATTGCGGGAGATGAAAAAAGGAAGCCTGGTTGCGATTCAACAATCAGAGCGAGTGCTTTCTTCGATTTTGATAACAAGAAGCTTTTGTGGGTGTTACTCTTTTTTCGAACGAATCTATTTTTCAACACAGGGAGCAGATCATGATGGCCTATCGCTGTCCGCGTTGTGAGATACACTTGCACCAACAAGACATGAATGGTGTCACCATCGAGTATTGTCCACGATGCAGCGGACTCTGTTTCGACAGAGGAGAATTGGACAAAGTGACCGAAAAAACGGCGGGTAGCGTGGAGTACTGTACCGTTGCCGATGCATCATTGTCCGTCGATGACGGTCGATCGGAAATCGGTTGTCCCAAATGCGAGACCCATAAAAAGATGCGAAAAGCCGCCTTCGTACAGTATACCGATATCGTGGTAGACCGTTGTGATGCTTGCGGTGTGATATGGCTCGACACCGGTGAACTCGATGCTATCAATCGACATATCCAAAGGCAAAGCCAAAGCGATACGGAACGATCTTTTTGGAGCAACGTTCAAATGTTCGCCGTTAAGATCGCCTCCATAGGATTATAGAACTCGTCTCAAGTGGGAAGTGTGTAAAATGCTTCTGCGCCCGGTCCCAACGAGATACCGAGGTATACCCATGCCAAAAGCATCACGATCCAAACGCACAAGAAGGCGATGGAGTAGGGAAGCATTGCGGCTAAAATAGTTCCGATACCGGCTTTTCGATCGTATTTTTGTGCAAAGACGATGATGATCGGAAGATAGGGCATGAGCGGCGAAATGATATTGGTAATGGAATCACCCACGCGGTATGCCGCTTGGGTTGCCTCTGGGCTCAATCCCATCTGCATCAGCATGGGTACAAAAATAGGCGCCATGAAAGCCCATTTGGCCGATGCGGATCCGACCAGCAAATTCATCATCGATGCGACGAGTAAGAAAGCGATCATTAAAATGCCGCCTTGTAATCCAATGGCTTCCAGAACACCCGCGCCTTTTACGGCGGTAATCGCACCGAGATTGGTCCAGTTAAAATACGCGACAAACTGGCCAGCAATAAATGCGAGAACGACGTACGCACCCATCGATGCCATGGTATCGTTCATCATTTTTGCGAGGTCTTTGTCAGAGGAAATACTCTTGGTGAGTACACCATATACGATACCCGGTAAAATAAAACCCACGGCGACCAAAATCTCGATCGCTTCGAAGAAAGAGTGGAGCGCATTGACAGCGGGTTCTCCCTCGGCGATCGTATCGTTGAGCGGAGCGCCTGGGACAAAGCCGAGTAAGAAGATACCCAAGGTTGCCAAAGCCGCGCAAATCATGGCAATGCCAAAAGCCCGGCTTTCGTCACCGCTAATCTCTGTGGCACTTTCATTGACCTCACCGTCTCCTTTGGACGAGTCCCACGTTCCAAGCATGGGCTCTACAATGCGCGTTGTGACCAAGGTCCCGACGACGGTGAGCATCACCGTAGATGCCAGCATAAAATAATAATTGCACGCCGGGTTTACCGTGTAAGACGTATCGATGGCTCGGGCTGCTTGCTGTGTCAATCGGGAGAGCATAGGGTCGAGACCCGTGATCAGCAAGTTCGCGCTAAATCCTCCGGAAACACCGGCATATGCCGCCGCGAGTCCGGCCAAAGGATGACGTTTGACGCTGGCAAAGAGTAGCGCACCCAGCGGCGTCAGTACGACATAGCCCGCATCGGCAGCCATAGAACTCATTACGCCGGCAAAGACAACGGTGGCTGTGAGAAGGGAATCGGGTACCTTGGTTACGAGAACCCGTAAGCCCGTGGAAATAAATCCGGTCCGCTCGGCCACACCGATTCCAATCATGACGGTTAGGACAGGTCCTAGGGGCGCAAAATTAATAAAATTACTGACAGCAGATAGCAACATCCACCGAAATCCCTCGAAGCTCAAGAGGCTTTTTACCGCCATTTGCTTCACTTCTCCGCTTCGTTGAACGATATCGGCGGATGTACCCGCGAATAAGGCAGAGGCAACGACGACAAAGCAGGCCATGATAAAAAATAATGTGAGAGGATCGGGGAGCATTTGTCCCCAGCGCTCTACGGCACTGAACAATCGTACAATCGTACTCTTTTGATTCGACTCTTCTTCGACGTCTGTCATTTCTCTCTCCGAAAATATCATTCTCCTTCAGCATAAAAAAAGGACTGCGTTCATACAAGAAATTTATCAATATTCAATCGGATCACACGACATTCTATCGCTGTTTTTTGATGAGAGACATCAACATGGTGGAGCGGGATCGTCCACCGAGGTGGAGTCTGACCAAAGTCGGTTGGCACCCAGAGAACAAGCGTTCAATTCAACGGTGCTATGGCTGTGCCACCGCCGATTCTGTTCTTCGACTTTGGCTTTCCGCAGCTGTCGTTGTTACAGATCTGATAGAGCTTTTGCAAGGGGGTACCATCTGGCTCCGTGTATGGATATGATGGAAGAAGACTGGCCTATTGAGTGGGCGATCGGTAGCTCCTTAAATCGCCGTACAGACGTCCTCATTCTAAAACCGTAAGAACAACCAAGAGAATACTTGGTTTCGTTCGGAAGAATCTCCTTGAGTTTTTACCGAAATGAAATATGATTTTATCATCAACAAAACGAGCCGATTTTAATGGCGAGCGCTTCCGGAAGCGTAAATACAATGGGAGAAAGAATGATTTGGTTAATGCTATTTGCGTGTCGTAACACAGATTGCGATCCTGCATCCACGATCGATAGTGGAGCGGTTCAAGATTCCGGTTCGGACGATTCTGGTTCAGACGATTCAGGAGACGTGGTGGAAGTGGTGGATGCGGATGGAGACGGCTTCTCTGCGGACGAGGACTGTGATGACGAGGATGCGGATATATCCCCAGATGCCGAAGAACGGTGTGATCAAGTGGATAACAACTGCAATGGCTTGATCGACGAAGACGCGACCGATGCACCGACTTGGTATATTGACTATGACGGTGACGGACACGGTGCCGATGTGTATACGCTGATCCAATGCGAACAACCCGCGGGCTATGTGAACAGTTCGGATGACTGCGACGACTCCGATCCCCGCAGTAACCCCAGCGCCTACGAAATTTGTTACGATGACATAGATCAAAACTGCGACGGCAGTTTGGACAGCGACTCTTGCACGTACACGCTTGCTGATGCACCCAACCGCATGTTTTCGACCGATACCATGAAGGTGAGTTCCGAAGTAAACGGGGTGGGGGACATCACCGGAGACGGATCGAAAAATTACATTCAAAACAATGTATATCCAACATACCTATCCGATACCCAAGAATCGGCGCTGTACGTTTTTCAAGGGGAGCTGCTCGGTGGTGTGACACCAGAAGACGCCGTATACAAAATCAACGCCTCTCCAGACGATGGTGCCTTGGCCGCAGTCTCTGGAGAGCAAGATTTCAACGGAGACGGCATAGCGGACCTTCTCATTCGTTCACCACACTACAGTGCCCCGGGCACCAACACCGGTGCCGTATATTTGATTCATGGCCCTTTGAGCACGGATCAAAACTTATCGAGTGAATACGACAGTATGTGGGTCGGAGAGGCCTCCGGAGACTTAGCATCGTTTAGCGCGAGCTGGATCGGAGACAGCAACCAAGATGGTTTTGCCGATTTCCTCGTCGGCGTTAAAACCCACGGCAGTTCCGGTGATGGGATTGCCTACCTCATTCAGGGTTCCGACAGTGCTTCGTTGAGCAACAATCTTGCGGACACGACACTAAAAGTTTACGGGAGCACAGAAGAGGGGTTGGGGTATAAAACCGCTCATTTGGGAGATCTCAACGGGGATGGCGTCGATGATTTTGCTTTGGTCGCATACCGCGCAGATTTCGGCGCGCGCAATTCGGGTCGGACCTACGTCTTTCATGGACCGATTACCGATAGCTTTACATTGGATGCGGCGGTGCTGTCCGTCGATGGCGTGGGAGAGGCCGACCAGCTCGGCAGTTACTTGTCCCGCGGTGGTGATATTGATGGAGACGGAACCGGAGACATCATCATCAGTTCCCAGCACGAAGACTTTTCGTATACCTCCAGCGATCGCGTGAGCGATGAAGGTGTAGCCTACATTGTGAGCGGTGCATCCCAAGGGGCCATATCAGCATCGGAAGCCAAAGCGCGCATTTATGGTGCGGGCCTGCAAGAAAACTTTGGTCGCTCTTGTGCACACTTGGGCGATATCGATCAAGATGGTTTTGCAGATGTGGCGATCAGTTCCAAATTGTATGGAGAGAACGGTGCCGAATATGGTCGAACCGGTATCTTTATGGGGCCACTGGAAGGAACGCGCACGTCGGACAACGCGAATATTCTATTTGTGGGTGAGTACGAAGGCTCGCGTGCGGGGATTTTGCTGAAAAACATTGGGGATACCAACCAAGATGGTTTTGATGAAATCGCCATTGGTGGTGGGCGCCCAGAATCCGATGGTACAGTCTTTGGTATCTCGTATATCTTAGATCTCCAGTCCTACCTCCCTTAGGGGCTCTGCATCCGATTCAAGGATGCACGTTGGAACGAAATCGGATACCCAAAACAGCATCAACTGTCGGCAAAGACGGTTCGATCGTTAAGAACACGTCATAAAGGATAGCGATATGGTCGCATTGTTACTACTGTTTTTCTCTTGTTCCGATAAAACC
>JAYYRF010000306.1:0-2859 GCA_036127535.1 Myxococcota bacterium
TGTGATGGCGTCATAGACGAAGACATCGCTGTCGATACCACGCTTTGGTACGATGATGGGGATGGAGACGGATATGGAGACAACACCGATACATTGTCTTCTTGCTCCCAGCCAACGGGCTACGTCATCAATGATGGAGACTGCAACGACAACAACGAAGATATCTCACCAAACGCAACCGAAACCTGTAATAACATCGACGATGACTGCGATGGTGATATCGATGAACAGAATTCTCAAGATGCACCCACGTGGTATGCAGATGGGGACAACGATGGATACGGGGATGCAACGGCGACAGTAAACGCTTGCAGTCAGCCGGTGGATTACGTATCGAACGGTGATGACTGTAACGACAACAACGAAGATATCTCACCAAACGCAACCGAAACGTGTAACAGCCGGGATGATAACTGCGATGGCGACATCGACGAACTCGGAGCAACCGGTGGCAATACTTTTTATGAAGACACCGACGAGGACGGATATGGAGATATCAACAGCACGATCGAAGCGTGCGCACAACCAACCGGATTCGTCAGCGACAACACCGACTGCGACGATCAAAACGACGCGATATCGCCAGGCAGCGCAGAAATTTGCAACGGCATCGACGACAACTGTAACGGTGATACAGACGAGTTGGGTGCAACGGGTGGTAGTACTTTCTACGAAGATGGTGATAACGACGGATATGGGGATATCAACAGCACGATCGAAGCGTGCGCACAACCAACCGGATTCGTCAGCGACAACACTGACTGCGATGATAACAACAATAGCAGCTATCCAAGTGCCCTCGAGATCTGCAACAACAAAGACGATGATTGCGATGGAACCGTGGATAATGGCACAACCTATTCAAATTTTTATTTGGATGCCGACGAAGATGGTTTGGGCGATCCAAACGTCACGGTATCCAGCTGTCTCCTTCCCGTAGGATATGTTGAAAACGCTGATGACTGCGATGATGGGGACAATCTATCGACCAGCATTTCGAATGATGCCGACTGTGATGGTGTTCTAACCGGAGAAGACTGTGATGATAACGACATGACCGTTCTCGAATTCGGAACGGCCAGCAGCTGTCCGGGTACGAGCTGCTCCGAGATTTTGAGTACGGTTCCCGGTATCGCTGACGGTGTGTATTGGATTCAACCCTCAGTCACCAAGCATCAAGCCTACTGCGACATGACCACTGCTGGTGGAGGCTGGACCATGCTTCTCAATCTCGATACCTCCGACGGTCATGTAATGTGGTGGGGGAACGCACTTTGGACAGATAGCAACGTATATGGTGATGTGAGTATACCTTTTTCGGGAGATCACAAAAGCCAGGCGTATATGGAGATGACCGAAGGAAGTCAACTCATGCTCGTCATACATAAAAATGGACAATACATCGGCTGGCGCAGCTTTAATAAAAACGGAAGCGGAACGTTGTTGAGCTATATGCAAGGAGGAGACAATACGCCATTGACATCGGCAGTGGTCGATTCGGATGTCTCCTCGATATGGAACGGTGAACGATTGGTGCGAACCTCAACCGACCTATACGCAAATCGATGCGTGCAATACGGTGGAAGTTGTACGTCTGGAAGCACCGGCTCTCCAGATGGCGACAGAATTGGTTCTGTCGAAGCCACCCCTTCAAACAACAATGGTGGAGCACTGGGCAATTGGCACGACATGAATTACTGCTGCTCGTCCCAATCCTACGGTTCTGGGAAAAGCTGCAACGGAAGTGCTTTTCGAACCGTTTCAGAAGCACAGGCCGGATGGGGCAGCTCCTCTGGTCAAAACGGAACGTTCGGGAGTGACAGTTTCGCACCGATGAACAATACAGCCTCTGATACGGGCTGCAGTGGTGCCAATTGGGCGGGTTCGAGCGGATACGATTACGATTACGCTCTGTTTATTGGTCCATAGACAGAGAATCGTTCAACTTTCGGACATACTTGCAGTTGAATTCTATAACCCCAGAATCAAATCGAACATGATCGGAGGCATTCAGGAGAACTTATGGGAAATAAAAAAATATTGGTCAATATTATTCGTCCTGTACATACAAAGATGTATTCTCCACTCTCCTCTACGGAAATTACCGATCGACTACAGCAGCATTTTGATCAAACCGATGCTCTTCCATGGGGGCTACAAAAAATAGGACAATTCACGGGCTATAAAGAAGAGAATGACACATTGAAACTGTATCGTCTCGGCAAACGCGGCATTTGGCCTTATCCAGAACACCTTTACAGTGTATATGCCATCATCAAACCCACTTCCAGTAACGACGGTACCACTCTCGAAATTGTCTTTCACAGCAGTAAGCACTTTAAAGTATGGGCGGGGCTGTGCATATTGATTTTAGTATTGACGCTCTGTATCGCGTTCCCGTTCTTAATCGTCTACATTGGAGGCTCCTATGTACATCAAAACGAAATCGAGTTGTTAGAAGAATTTTTACGCGATCACGTTCAAGCATCATTTTTAGAGCCATAATGTAATCGTGACCTTTCGCGAAAAGCCAAATCCGCTCGTATTCTCGATGCCAACAAGACGTTTGAATCATATCTTGATAGGAGAAATGCTGTCTTTGCCAAATCAAATCTGATACCATGCAAATCGCATCGTCTAAATCTATAATTACACTCGTCGACGCTCAAGGAGATCATTGTGACGTTTCTTCTACTCCTTCTGTCTTGTTCCCAAGAAATCAACGACCCTGGATATACACCGGGTGCTCCGAATCCATACTCCAATACCCCCCCACCGAAATTGAGTGTCATATTGGATGGTAATATACCCATCGAAGACCTGGCGGTCATCTGCGACCAAGAGACCATACCGCATCAG
>JAYYRF010000307.1:0-5258 GCA_036127535.1 Myxococcota bacterium
CGTTTCCATAGAGAACCTCTTCCACAACGATATTGGTTTCGGTCATGATACTTTGATGGGTAGGATGCGGTCGTGTGTTAGACGTGCTGATTTGAGCAATTACGACGGCCGTGCTTAGTTCGGCTTGCTCAATATCTGTCACGTGATAGGCCGTTGTCGCTTCTGCGCGCTCGCCCCAAAGTGCGAGCACAAAACAGAGGGATAGGATTATTTTCTTTATCATGGTCTTCTCTGGGTGTGGACTAGATTTCTTGAAAATCGGTATAATGCTATTCTAACGCAGGTATAGTGGCTTGTGGGTCTTTCTCTTGGAAAAGTATATATTTTACTATTTGTGTACAATTCGTATCTATGCTGAGGCGTATTGGTTATGATGAATAGGCGCTATACACATTTTTGGAGGTTGCAATCAATGCGAATGTTTTCTGTCTTTTTACTGTTTTGCGTCGCCTGTGATGATCACGAGTTCAAGGGGGGGCATACAACATCCAGCACGGATTCAGGTGATGCTGCTTATCCAGGCGAGGCTTTGATTACGGAGAGTTGTACCAGTTCTTGTCACGCCGGAGCAGATATGGGAGGATATTCCAGTCGCTATCCCGACGACGAAGAACTACGTTCCATCATTTCCGGAGAAGCGGGTGGACCAATGGAGTCCGCTGGTTTTGCCAGTGCATCTTGGTCAGACGACGATTGGACAGATGCCATCGAATATTTGCGTAGTTTGGAGTAGTGTTTAATCCATGACGCACCGAATACTGAAGGTGTTTGCCCATGGGTTGGCTCCTGTCTCGATGCTCGTAATCGGCGATGCGTGATCGTTTGAGAGTTTAATGTTGTAGCTGTAGTCCGCGTGGCTCCAAGTTGAAGTCCAAAAAGCAGCATTGGTCTCTGTTCCGGAAAAGCTACCCCAACTTTGGAAACCAGCCAGCTTCGCGGAAAATCCGACCAAATCCGTTGCAATACCACCAGGTTCGCAAATATCGATGAGTTCACTGTTGGCTGATACATAGGAAAACAGGGTTTCGAATTCGGTATACGTTGGAATATGCCAACCAGAAGGACAGATGCCGCGCGTTCCTTCCGCTTGCGTGTGGTTGACCCAGTTAAAAGCCTCTCCTCGACCGTAGAATCCACCGAATTCGTCGCAAAGAGCCGGATTGTCGTCGAGGCAGTGCTTCTCGATAGAACCGTTTTGGGCGGCGTAGTTGCCAGATGTAATCATATTCCCGTAGTTGAGATTATCGGCCATCCATGTATCGTTGCCGACTTGAATGGTACGATAGGTCTTGTTGTTTCGGTTGTCCGTGAGGGTTCCATAGGTGTGGGGTGAGTTTAAGTCTCGATAATCCGCACACGCGATGGTCGTAACACTGTCGCTGGTGTCGTTACCGACTTCGTATCCGTCATCCGGCGTTACCGTACATGTCCACGTTTCGTTGTTCAGGGTTTGATCATATGTAACGGTATCGTCGGTCAAGTCGGTGCTGGTGAGGGAGCCCGTAAAAGCAACCCCATTTTTTTCCCATTCGATCGTGTACGAGACGCTATCTCCATCTGCATCGACGGACTCCACATCAACGATACACTGTAAATCGTCAAATTCGGTGATGGGTTCTTGCGGATCAATGGATATCGTAGGGGTTTGGGGGGGCGTATTTTCTACGGTTACAGGACCGTGTACATATGACGTTCCCCACTCTTGGGTATCAAAGGGCACTACTTCAACGGTGATCTCGTCTCCGCGCACGAACAGAGATGTATCGCTCAGGGTATTGCTGGAACTGTTTTGTACGACGGTCGAATTGACGTACCATGTATAGTCGTACGAAATGCTGTCTCCATCCAAATCTGTGGATATGGCGCTTGCGATAATCTCCGACTCTGTCTGAATGGTACTGGGACTGATCGATACGCTGTTTATTTCCGGTTTGCTGTTATCGATCGTTTGTGAAACGCTTTCCGTTTCTATCCCCCCATACAAGTCTTCTACTGTGAGTGTGCACGTGAGCAATTCCCCACGGGTGATCTGCCCTTGTTGTAGGGTAAGAGTATCGGTGTTTCCCAGATAGCTTCCGTTGCTCCCATTTCTCCACTCGTATTGTGATGAGAGTGTATCTTGATCGATATCGCTAATGTTGGCGTTGCATATGACGGTGTCTCCCACTTGTGGATTTGGGGGAGTAATGGAGAGGGTATCGATCTCGGGGTTGCTGTTTTGAATGCTGGTAGACACACTCATGCTGTCACTGTCTCCATAGGTGTCGCTGGCGATAACCGTGCACTCGATTTGATCGAAAGGAGAGACCAACGCCGCACTTAGGGAAAGAGAGGCGTTGCTTCCAATGGATACTCCAGACGATAGGTTCGACCAATTATAGGTATAGTCGAGTGCGTCTCCATCCGGATCGCTGGCCGTTGGGGTGCAGGTTACGATGGTATCACTGTAGACTGTGGTCGGTGAAAGAGTGACCGCGCTGAGCTGGGGAGCAGTGTTGAGAGACGTTCGGTGATGAACAACCAAGTCAGAGCAGGATTCTCCGAGTTCATCTTCGACGATCAAAGTAATAATATGTGTTCCAGGGGTAAGGGTGCTGCTTGAGAGAATGATTTCACCGTTACTGGTTGGTGGATTGTTCCCCAAGAGCCCATCGAGGTCGCTGTGCCAAGATATCTGTAACTGATGGGATGGAATATCGGGATCGGAAGTGTTACCCTCGAAGAGAAAGACATCTCCCTCCATCGACGTTTCCTCCGGTGTCGTAATTTCGCACAGAGGAGGAGAGTTGGGAGGGCCGACGGAAATCACACGGCTCTCCTTGGTTGTCTTGCCGCTTTCGTCTTCGACCATTAGACTAATGGCGTGTTCTCCCTCGCTCAAGTAGCCGTAACTCGAGATTAGGCCGGAGGAGTCGGGTGTTGTATCCAAGGACAGCACCCCATCCAAGCTGCTTTCCCAGTATGAAGTAAGATCGGTAACATCGCTTTCCGCATCTTCTATGCGCGCTTCAAACAAAATGAGACGATCGCTGTAGTAATTTCGGGTCGAGAGCGGTTCGATAATTTCAGCGACGGGGGCTTGGGTTTGGATAACACGAAGTTCGATCTGAGCGGTTCCGATTGCTCCAACGGGATCTTCAACCTGTAGTTGCACTTTCGAGTCGGATGCGATGAGCGTTAGGTCACAAGAAACTTGTCCGTCTTCGTTTGGAGACACGTTGGAGCACTGTGGTTGATTTTCGATCATCCACGTTGCCAGCAGTTGGTTGGTGTTGTGGTTCGGATCGCTGATCGCACCGATGATTGTGAACGAAGAATCTTCAAAGACCGCTTCTCCATCATTGTGAGAGAGGATCTGCGCGGAGGGAGGAGAGTTAAACGTTCCCAGTTTTTGATCGGAACAAGCGAAAACGAGTAAGATAGGAATCATAGATTTTCCGGAAGATATGGATTAATGATATAGCATTTTTGTATTTCGATGCGGAGGACGCATGCTGTATTACTTTGCATATGGATCCAATATGCTTCACGAAAGACTACAAAGGCGTGTACCTTCGGCCGTTCCGATGGGCATCGCCATATTGGATGGTTATAGACTCGTTTTTCACAAGAAGAGCGTTGATGGATCTGCGAAATGCGATTTGGTCTTGGACGATGCGTCGAAAGCATATGGTGTTTTGTTTGAGATGAAAGAGGAAGAACTCCCTTTTTTAGATCGTGCAGAGGGTGTTGGATTTGGGTACGAACGTGTAGAGCGACAACTGCATTATCGCACAAAAGAGATATTTGCTTTCTTATACTTGGCACAGCCGGAGCATATTAATGCGACTTTTTTACCCTATGATTGGTACTTAAAATTTGTCTTGTATGGCGCCAGACAGAACGATTTACCAGCTGAATACGTCCAGCACATCGCGTCTACTCCAAGTAGAAGCGATGATAACGCAGAGCGTACCCAAAAAAACCGCGATATTTTACGGGCGGCAAGTATCGAGATTTGATCATTAGTAACTGAGAAGCCAGCTGCTTTGGGGAGTGATCACAAAAAGACCATATGGAAAGGGGCACGCTCTGTAATCACTCGGAGGAAGATCTTTATTGGGAGCTCGAAGTGGTGTGAGTGTTCCGCTGGTTGGATCTATAATATATGATCCGATGTTCTCATCGTTTTGTGAAAACAGCAGTGTAAAATTATTATCTTCATATGGGTACACGCAAGCGAGATCTCCCCGATGTGGAAGTTCGATTTCCTTACATGTCCAATGGATGGTCTCATGGCTCGGAGACCAAATACCAATGTTAATCTCACCGCTTTTCTTCGTCCAAATAACGATTTCACCCGAAGAGATGGGGTGAGCACCATCGAGTCCGATACCCTGCAGGGCTTTGGGTTGAGAAAACTTTTGGGTATTGAGATCGAAGAGTATCGCTCCAAATCCGGAACTCGATACGGAGGCTCCTGCAATGATGATTTGGTCTTGGACGCGCTGTAGTTGGATTTCTTGCAAGGAGAGCCCAATTGAAACTCCCAGCATCCAGTTATTGCTTCGTCGATCCCAATATTCTACGCTGGTTTGCGTTTGTAAGGGGTTTTCGCCGCCGATTACGATGATTTGTCCACTTTTACCCAAAGATACGCCGCAAAACTCGCGCCCGATCTGAAGAGAAGCGATCTCTTTCCAGGAACCGGTGCTGTAACTCCATTGGAAAACTCTTTTTGAATATGTGGATTCTCCATTCTCCGTGGCCGCGGTTCCACCCAATACGATAATGCTGCCTTTATTAATGGCGATACCCGAGTGATTTTTTAGACCAACGGGGAGAGGCGGGAGTGGTGTCCAGCTTTTACTTTTGTTGCTCCAAAGAGCACTTTTGGGGGAAGGGCGACCGGATGAGTCGATTCCACCAGCCACCATTAAGTCTCCGTTGTTCAACGGAATTAGGAGTGGTTGATGATTCTGCACGGGACAAGCGGGAAGTTCACGCCAGCTAATTTTACGCAGTTCACCTTGGTTAATGCGTTCCATCCAGCGTTTGGTCATTTTATGCGCCGGATCGTGTGGCGAAGATATTTGGAGCCACTCTTTGGCTGCGAGAATTGCGGATTCCTCTCCGAGTAGATCCTTTGCGGGATCCAATATGGTATTGATGACGTCAATACCGGCGATGGGGATGGCTTCGTGTATCCACATCTGTAAACCGTCCCTTGCGGCCTCGATTCCTTCCATTTTTGCGATACACCGGTAGTAATTCCAGTG
>JAYYRF010000308.1:0-10608 GCA_036127535.1 Myxococcota bacterium
ATGATTTCGATTCTTTCCAACACCGTATCTGAGGTCGATCGAGAAGCCTTTGTCGCCCACTGCCTAACCATCGGACGCGGAGAACATGCCTCCATCTTGACGGACAAAGCCAAAAAATACTTTGCAAAACAAGACGTTAAGGCACGATGTCGTACCGTTCACTCCATAGACGTGCAACTCAAAGAACTCTCTACCAAAGCTCAGCCGTAGCCACGGATTGATAAACAATCGACATTTCTGTCGTTGTGTAACCGAGCTGCAACGTCTATTTTGCCGCCTTAACGGTGACGCTTTTTGAACCTGAAGCAAAGCATCCGCCCACCGATACCATGTTTTTCGCCAGTATAGCCGCACTTGTATACGGGACGAATGATTCCCCCTTGTAGGGTTTTTCACAGACCACCTCGAGGTCTGTTCCGGCCGATTTCTCTAACGCTGATAAATCGATGGAGCTTTTACACGCAAATTTCAAACCCGTCCATCCGCTGTACTCCATCTTGCAATTTGACAACGATCCGTCCTTGGCTCCCTTGAGAGAAGGATCTACGTTTACCTTGAGTGTTTGCTTCTTGAATTCGGGCTGAAGCATCTCGTCGATTTTAGCAAAGATGATGCCCTGATTGTTCGTCTGTTCGAGACAGGAAACCTGCGTGAAAAGATCCGAACTCAATTGAATCAAACCTTTCCAAGACGTAGCGCGAAATTCTTTTTGTGCCTGTTTGGGCGTGATGGGATTTTTCTTCGCCTTTTCACAGGAATCTTCTTTCTTTTTTTCGCGGGCCGCATTGGCATCCTCGATGGGTTTTACGGGGTCGGCCACGTTGGTTGCTTTGTTGTTTTCGACTTTAAACCACGCCGCTGGATCCTCTCCGAAATTAACGTGCATCACATTATTAACAAAGACAACCCGGGGATCTTTGCACTCGTATTTTGCTTCGGAAAGCTCTTTTCCGGTAAGGGCATGTAAGATTCCGCATTGATCTTTTTCTTTGTAGAAACAGATCCGATGCTTTTTTTTGTTAACCGTTCCGGTGTAGGCACCGCAGTTCAGTTGCTCGTAGCCTTTCTGATGTATGTGAACAAGAGCTTCTTTGTGCGTCTCGGTTTCAGGAACCAAAACCGTGAGAAAGTAAAGATTATTTCTATCTAAATCAATGTCGACGGCCACTTGGGCCGGATGGGACTTTGCGTACCGAATGCCTTGTTGCATCGTCGGTTCCGCTTTCTCTGGAGGCGTCCCACAAGCGGCGGCTAAGAGGGAAAGTAAGAAATAACGCATCGAAGTCTCCATGTTTGTAACGATGCTTGATTCGTAGCAATATTTTTTTGGATAATCAACCTTTAAGTTCTACTTTTATGCTATTTGGATTTTTGGTGTGCAATATAGGGGAAGCGTTCCAAAGCGAGTGTATTATCATGAAATAAACACCCTCTTTCTTCGGGTCCACACCATATGTCCGATTCCAACCGTCTCATATCTCCATACTGGAACGTCGTGAATCACTGCTTTGTCCCAATCGACTGGTCTCTCGTTCCCAGAACAGCCGCAGCCAAGCGTATCATTCAAAACATTCAAAGCGCCATTAGCGATCCTCAAATACCCGTCTTTATTCGCGGATCGATTATAGAAGAGCGTGCGCCGCATCCAAAGGCAGACATCGACATCATCTACATCGCACCACAAAACCATACTCGTCGTATTTTTATGAATCTACAGCATCGCATACGACAAGACATCGATATAAACGTATACTCAGAGGACGCCAGTGAGCCAAAGGCATACCTACCACCGTTGATTCATGCACGTTCTATGCAGATAGCCGGCCCTCCTTTCCTGCAAAAAGCGTTTCCCGCCGATCGGGAATTTATTTTTAATCTATGGAACCAATCCGGCATTGATCAACAGCCACATATCATCGCATCCAACGACCCCAAGCGTATCTCCAAGCTCAAACAGATCTTTCGTGTTCTTGGACTTCTCTCCTTTTTAGACGGAGAAGGGTTCACGCGCGATATACACTGCGGTTTGTCTTGGCTACATGACAAAGAGACACACATCGGCACAATCGCAAAGCAAATATGGGCACAGCGCTCTCAAAAAGTTCCCTTAAATGTATCCATCGTTCAAGAGTGGGAGCGCGACCGATTCTTTCAATGGAATTCGTTGAAACGCTAAACCCTTCGGACTATGCTGTATGTATTTAGAGGAGTTTCCCCATGTTGTCCCTGTCACAGAAAGCACAAGCGGTACGTCTAATGTCCAACTATCCCAAGGGAGACGAGAAGAAGCCTTCAGAGATTGATAGCGCTCTCTGGAAAGACGAAGCGTTTATAGATATGGCGCTTGCCAAACGATTTGCGTACTACGAATTTGTACATGCCGATCTTCGCAACAACAAAGAATGGGTAGAGAAGCGGATTCTCAAAATGAATCACAAAAACCAGGCGGAAACCATTGTAAAACACTCTCCGGAATCGTGGCGAGACGATAAAGTTTGGATGATGAAAATGGTGACGCTCGAAGACAATTCCTTCCGACATGCATCAAAAAGATTACTCGGTGATCGGGAATTCATTATGCATGCTCTCGATTCTGGTGTCACCTATGGTCTCTTTGATCTCCTTTCAGAAGATCTGAAAAAAGACGAAGAAATTGCAGAGCGTATTATCGCTGAAACAGCCAACGACCTACGTAAAATGCTGGTTTATCACACATCAAAGGAATTCCTGGGGAAAGCCCTTCGGAGATCGGAGTACGCGTATCAATACATCCCCAGCGCGTTCGCTGCGGATCGGGAGTTTATAAAGGAAAACCTACAGTACCAGCCCAAAGGCTATCCATACCTTTCCGACGAGATGAAACGAGACCGAGATATTGCCCTCTTCTGCTGTTCGAAGTACGGAGAAAACTACGCCAAACTACCTGAAGAATTTACGCAAGACATCGCTTTTACGCGTGCTTCCCTTCCCATTACCAACAATTGGACCTATCGAGATCTACAATTCCCTCCTTGCGACGATGACGATGTCGTTTGGTTACACAAATTGAGTCAAGGTGCAAAATGCAACGATGTTCCGGCTCACGTTTGGACGAATCGTAACTTTGCGCTTCGAGCCCTCGCATTTGGCGGCAAAAATTATAAAGAGTCTATCCATTTTCCTTTGCTGGACGATCCGACCTTTGTTCGAGACCTTATACAACTCAACCCCAAAGCCATGGATAGCGGTGTCCAGCTTTCATCAACCCTCTCGGACAACAAGACCCTTTGCTACTTTCTCGCGAAGCACTCTCCGCTACAATATGCTTACTTTTCAGATCGCTTAAAAAGAAATCCAGACATCTTGCGTCGCTTGGCCAAGTATCAAAGAACCGACCTCCTCAAACTCGTACCCGAGGATTTACGTTCGGAGAAAGCTCTCGTACTGTCCTTCGTCGCCGTCAACGGAAGCAATCTAAAACACGCTCTGGCATTCCAAGACGATTTGGACGTTGTACAGGCCGCAATACAATCGCATCCCGGTGCCTTTACGCATGCTTCCGCTCGATTGCGAGATCACGAAGAAATCGCCTTTCATGCGCTATCCAAAGGATCTTGGAGTATTTTGGACAAAGCGTCCTTGCGCCTGCGCAGCAGCAAAGAATTTATTCTCCGTCTGTACAGAGCATGGTCCGACATTTATATCATTCGGCATCTTGGTGGAGATCTCCCCAATGATAAATCGCTTATTGTAAAGCTAACAAAAAGAAAACCGGATGTAGAGCATTTATCCGACGCCATGAAAAACGATCCCGATGTTGCCAAAGCGATTGCGATGCAAAGTGGATATTGCATATTCAAAGATCTGCCGCATATGCGCAACGACGAAGTATGCCACATCATGTTGGCCTGTACCGGCTTGGGAAGCTTAGAGTACTGTTCGGAAAAATTTCGTTCTGACCGAGGTCTGATTCGACAAGCGGTTGGCCATTACTATGCGAACTTCAAACACGCGAGCGATTCTCTCAAAAAAGACGTCGCCTTTGTCAAGCAGATGGCCAAGATATCATCTGATATCTTGGGATACGTCGATGACGAGACCAAACGCTTGGCTACAGGCCAAAAAGTGAAAACCCCTTCGTATCGAAATCGCTATTTTACCTGTACGGTTGTGCCACTGAGCAGAATATGGAACGGGGCGCGTCGGATCGAGTTGATCAACTTATGGGAAGCGGGAAAGGAAACCCCACTTCTGTCTAGCCCGTCTCTCGCGATGCTAGAATACGAAGAGCACGGTCCCGTTGGATCATACCTGTGTCACAGTGATACCAACCAGCTGGTTTTAATCGGCGATTTCGTCTTCTTTGCTTCCGAAAGAGGCCTCGACGGTGAGAGAACCTCTGAAGACTATCGAAACGAAGCCGATACCGAAGATCGCAAAAATCGACTGTATCTGATCGACATGCATGCAGCCGAAGTCAAGGTCAATCTCGAGTATATAGAGGGTAAAGATCGCGCTTTGGACAAAGAGCCCCAGGCGACCATGATTGCTACCGACAAAAAGATGCCGACAGGATTGCGAAGCTTTGGCCAAACGCCCCACAAGAACTACTCCCATCTGATCAGCCACGTGGAAAAGAAGCCGATTTACGGAAAAACCAATATGGAGGCCATTGAGAACGAAGAAAGCGCTTGGCGTATCACGGATCCGGCAACGTCTACCTCTTCGTGTGCCGGTGCCGCCTACATCGAAACCGATGCCTTTGGTTTCTGTTGGCTCTTCCCCAACCCGGACAAAAGCTACTCTTGGAAAGAATTGAAGACGTACTTGGAAAGCAGAACACCGCGCAGCGACTGGGAGATCCTCAAAGAACGATTTATTCCCACCGCGTCCACCAAGGAAAAAGATTTTGTGTGCCAAACCTTCGAGAGTTGTGGAGACAACGTCCTCAAGGAAGAGATTCTTAAGCACCTCCGTGGATGAATCTCAACGCGAATTTTTATACGGGAATCAACGACACGATGCGCGTCCTCAGCCGACTTACGGCTGAAGACGCCGGTCTCTTTCCCTATCGATGAGTACCCTCAAACGCTCCATGTCCGACACCGGCAAGGTTTGATCGGGCTCTTCCGTTTCCCCAGCAAGTACAGATAAGGACCATAAATTTGCACTGTCTATCCAAACGGGTTCGAACGCAACGTCCCAAAAGAATGTTCCCGATCCTTCCAATTGAGAATTGTGGCAACACGAGCATACGCACTGCTTCACCTCTTCTGCAAGCCAGATATAGTCCGGATCTTGCAAGCGATCGTCCTCTTGTGCTGCTGGAATACCGGATTGGTTGTAGCTTTGCGTCGGCTGCTGGTCATGCGCGGAGATCACATCGTAGCAAACCGCATCAGAGATGGGCGCATCGAAGCACTCGGAATGCTCTGGAACGTGCTTGAGAACGCTTTCGGATTCAGATGAGACACGAGAACAAGAACACATCCCCAACAGAAGCATTCCCATCATCCAATGAGGTCTTAGGCCAAAGGCATCTTTGATTGCAACCCCCACGTTTTCCCTCCATCAAAACGCCAATCGCTTCTTTAATGAGAATATCACAGACCATCCGCCACTCCAATGTGAAATGGTTTAAAAGTACCACGATTCTGACGCGATCGCATCTGTTCAGCGGATACCTTCTTCACGCGCTCGAACACATCGGGAGTCGTATCTAGGGCAGCGTGGAAACGGATGGTTGGGAGGCCTCTATCAGTTTTTGTGCACAAGACTCCAGTTGGTCTCGCTTGGCGAGAACGCGTAGCCATCGCTTGGGGATATGTTGGTGGCCATACAAGGCTCCTGCGATTTGTCCCGTCACCGCTCCCACCGTATCGGCATCGTGCGCGAGATTGACCGCCTGAATCAGGGCTTCCTCAAAGGAATGCGTTGTACCGACAGACCAAACGGCCGCCTCCGGCGTAGCGGCAACATACCCCGTAGACTTGATTTCGTTGCGCATCTTTGCTCGCCATTCCCCCTGCACGATCGCTTGAATATCCGGATGCCAACGTTGATTTTGGATGCGACACAGCGCCTCGTCCAAAGAAAGTCCTTGGAACAACCCATAAACGATAAGAAACAAGCATTCACAACCATCTGCGGCGATGTCAGAAGCGTGGGTTGTATGGCTTTGTTCCCGCGCGAGACGCCGTCCGGTCACAGAATCACTGGCGTAGCGAAGCATCAAAGGAGCGAGACGCATGATCGATCCATTTCCGTCAGAGCGTCTGTGTTTTTCACCCGCCTTGAGAACACCCGTGCGATGAAAGTCGAAGAGAGATTGTAGAATATTTTGACCGAATCCGATGGCCTTACCCGTCGCACTGTTGTGTCCCTCGGTTGCCCAGCCCCAAAAACGCGCGAGCAAGTCCGCCGCATCGAGACTCGGTTTGCACAATAGACTCTCCGCAAGACACAGTGCCATGGCCGTATCGTCCGTCCATGCACCGGCGGGAAGCCGAAACTTTCCTCCGCCGATCATATCGCGTACCTCCGGGCAGCGATCGCGAAAAGAAAATTCGATCGGTGCTCCCAAAGCGTCGCCCGTTGCTAAACCCAAAAGGCATCCTTTTTGCCTCTCGTCTAAAGAAATTGCTTTCATATCCCCTCGTGACCTGCCGTTTAAAATCCCGTTTCGTATCATCGTACGAAATCAAAAAATAATACGGACACGTTCTCTTACCATCCATCTCCAAAAAGATGCCCACAAGAAGCAGAACATCATCCAAAGACGGATCATCAAAAAGCGAATCGTCTGATCAAGAGAGCACCGGATCCAAGGAGCATACTACGGAGGGCTCGTTTGGCCATTTGAACTGGTTCCCCAGCAAATCACAACACCGGAACTGTGAATTCCACAGACACTGTTGGCCGTCGATTGAATCTCCGAAAAAGTTCCGGTTTTTGGGTAGCCGTTCGAGTAGGAATCATACCCCCAACAGATGATGGCACCGGCGGAGTCCATCGCACACGTCGAAGCGTCCGTGATGGAAACAGATGTGTAGCTGCCAGAAGGGAGTTCACTAATCTGACCGTACCAATCCGCCCCCCAACAGTTGACGGCTCCTCCGGTTTCAACACCGCAAAAGGAATAAAAACCTTTACTGAGACTCGAATAGGTTCCTGATGGTGCGGTTCCTCCATCGGAGGCGTTGCCCCAGCACTCTACGGAACCACTGCTATTGATGGCACAAACGGCTGCTCTACCCACTTCCAACTGTGTGAAGGTACCCGACGGAACATTACTAACGATATTATAGCTGTTGCTCCCCCAACATTCGATCCCACCGGACGTATTGAGTCCACAAGCGAAATCTCCCGCGACCGCAACCGATTGAAAGGTAGAGGCTGGTTCATTGCTGGACTGTCCATACCCATCTTCTCCCCAGCAATCAACTTGACCCGATGCGTCGAGGGCACATCCGAAATGCTGCCCCACGGCCAGTTGGGTAAAAGTACCGCTGGGTGTATTGCTCACCTGATTGTAGTCGTCATTTCCCCAGCATTCCAAAGCACCAGACGTATTGAGACCACAAGCATGTTCATACCCCAAAGAAACGGACGTGAAGGTTCCCGAAGGCATATCACTCACTTGACCATTGCTATCGTTTCCCCAACATGTAAGGGTAGAATCGCTCATAATTGCGCAATAGAAACCTTGCGTATACGGCCCCGAATCGGCGAGAGAAGCGGCTTCGAGCGTACTGCCCTCCACAACGATCTTATTGGAACCACAATCCATAATCAAACGAACCGGTGACGCAATCACCGTATCGCTGAGAGAGCAACCGCCTCCGGCAACCGTCCCCCACCCAACCGTACTTCCGTCATAGGTCAGTACATCTGCGGCGGTTGCGTTACTCGCATCGATATTGCTCGGATCGAGCGTGCTGGCCTCCGTCAAAATATCGCTTCCGTTAACCGTAGCACCGGACTGCAAGGCCAATCCAGCGACACTTTCGACCATCGCTTGGACTTCGGCAGCCGTGAGCGTTGAATCGCTATCATCACCGCAACTCCACGATGCATTGCTCAGATCGTACAGCAAGACTTGTCCGTTGGTACAACCAGAAGGCGTGGCTACGATCTCTTGTCCCGCCACTTGCGAACCAGAGGCCAAATTCACACTGCTCGCCTCTACATGAGCGACGACCTCACTGCTGCTGAGCTGCGTATCATCATCGCCATCATCCAACCCGTGCGGGCGACTCTTAATATTGAGCCATTCGGGTTCGAGGGTACTCCCCTCCGTGAGAATCACTTCGCCGTTGAGGGTCGTGTCTTCGTGGAGGGAAATCCCGTCGTTGCTTACATAGGTCTCAACCTCTGTCTCGGTAAGCTGGGTATTGTCGTCTCCGTCGGTAATATACGACGGAATACTCGTCAGATTGTTCCAATCTGCGATAATCGGTTGTCCCACCCAGTTTCCGCCGGAATCGATCACCGGATATCCGGAGATGGATACCTCCGTCGCATTGGCACTGCCGCCGTCTAAGGACTCCGTCGTTTTGGCCATCTGTGCGTAAGGAGCGGAGTGGATCGCGTGACGCGGACTCATCGGAGCGTTCGAGCCGAGTTGTAGTTCCAAATAAATTGGATATTGACCCAAAGTATCCGAGTCTAAGGGATTGGAAGCGGTATCTGACCCCAAAACGGCCGCGTAGTATCCATTGCTGAAGGTGGTCGCGATCGTCTCTGTCCAAAGCAGTGTTCCGGCACTTAAGTCATCGTACACGTTGAAGGTAACGTCATGCACCCCTGAAAGCGCCGCACCCGAGCTATCGAGAATCCGTCCTTGCTGTGTAAGCTGCAACGGTACCGCTTGTGACAAAGATATAGACGCCCAAAAACACAAAAGACCAATCATATCTCCCCCTATTCATCTTCCTCAAAAATAGTATATTGCGAGGGACTATACGCAGTCAATATCGGAAATCTGATCGGCTAAACGGTCTGTTTGCTGGTTTCGAATGCGAGAATCTCAAAGAGAGATTCGATATCGCTCTTACCCAAAGGATTGAAATTCTATTTTCTTCCTGGGATGGGAGGAGGAGACTTGGTTGAAAGATGAGGGTTCATATCTGCAACAGAATTTGCGCAAAACCGTTTTTTAGGCGCGAAATGGACAAAAAGAATGATTTCTCTTTCTACGAAAACAATATCCGAAGTTGCGTCAGCGTATTCTTTTCATCGGTGTTGATTTCTGCTCCCCATCCCCAAAGCTCTCTTGAAGATTTAGCGATACGCTTCGCATATTCGTTCATGGACTCGCAATATTTTTGAAAGGATTCATCGGATTCTTTGGCCTTAACCAACTCTACTGCTTTCTTGACCTGTTCCAAATGCTTATTTTTAGGCATTTGTTTACATCGTTCAATGTGAATCGGAGTTCGTTCTTGCTCCAAAATCATCTCAAAAATGTACTGTTCATGCAGCTTGTCGATGATCTGACTGTCAATAATACTTTGCAACTTATGAGAGAAGAAAGCGCTCTCTTCTTCTTCGGTCACTTTACCATCACTGGAGGCAATCAACATAAAAACGGAGATGCATGCATCGTACAGCGACAAGAGTTCTTTTTCTGAGTATTCCATACGTTCCTTCCTCAAATCTAAAGAGTGTCTCTCCATGAAGATTATCCGCGTATAGACCATTCAACAACGTATGTATCAAAAAACAAAGGACGCTCTTGTTCACATCTCGTTCCATTTCATTCTACCTGTATGATGGCCTTTTGCCATGGGCGCTTTGACCTTTTTGAATTGATGGCCTCTACACACGATAGGGAGAATCTATAGTTCTACAATTAGATTCTCAAAGTTGTTTTCAATCGTCGTTTGCGAAACCACCCGATACGCAACATCATTAATCCCGTTGCGATTGCAAAAGGCATCGATCTCCTCCTTTGATAACTGCATCAAAGAAGAGGGCTTCCAAATATCACTTTGCCTTTGCTTCTCATCCATGTACTCTTCTGCGTTACTCGAATGGTGTAGGCGTTTAAATCGCCCCTTCGTACCCCGCCCAACATTCAAAATCCGAAGTCCAGACATCAAGACCCGACAGTACAGCGCGCGATCTTCGATCCCCCATCCCCAAATATCACACGGATACCCGTTGGATTGTATATAGGCTTCTTTGCGAAACATGTTTATCCCACCCAAGCAGTGATCGTGATCCGCATAGATACGGACAACATCGCTCCCTCTCTTCGTGTAGAAGTTCGAAACCGCGTGCTCATCCGGAATGATATCGATGTCGTGGTTGATAATATATCGCAGATAGGGAGTGTGCATGTACGCAGGGAAGCCGGCGTTTAACAGTTTGCCCTTGTTGAATAATTTTCCGGGTGCTTGCTCAACCAATACAATTTTCAAATCATCGATGTGCCTTCGGAGCAGCGGTACCGCTTTTCGCCGGAACACCATGAGATGCTCATCTCTGTCGCGATATGGAATGAATAAAATCGTAGTCATTCTATCCCCTTGCCGTATATCCAATTCGTCAAAGCCTTAAGACTCCTTCGTCGAAAAAGGTACCCAATCGACCTCCGTTTGACAAGAGAGTGACTTCGGACAAACC
>JAYYRF010000309.1:0-2819 GCA_036127535.1 Myxococcota bacterium
TTCTGTATCGAGAATCTCTTTGCCATTGCGATAGTCTCGAGCTTTGAGCGTACCCACGCAGTATCGGTGTTCCTCCGTGCTCTCGCAGTTGGGCTCCTCCTCCCAACGGTAGGATTGTTGTTCGATGTCATGAGACACTTCGATCATGAGACCGTGATCTGCTTGGGTCGTAAAAACAATGGCGTGGCTAATGGTTTCCGGGTTGATCTCCGCGGCCGAGATGGCCTCCATATAATCGGAATGCATTTCATGAAGTGGTTCCGTTGCCGTATCATTGATGATATCTTTGATTAGCGGGGCAGGAGCAATACAGTTGCCTTCGGCATCTGAATATTCGTTGGTCATAAAAACGGCATGTTTGGCGCCGGGTCGTAGCGGAAATAGGGGACTGAGAATGAGTTGGTCGAAGTCTTCTCCCAATTTTGTCGAAAAGGGAATTCTTTCTGGTGGCGACACCGATATGTCCAGCCAAAGGAGAGAAGAGTCTTCTAAGGATGCAAGCGGATCGTTCGGTCCCTCAGAGATGGGTCCACTAAATCGCATGACGACATTCCCCATTCGAGCAAAGCCTGAGCGGGTTTTGGCATCTTGGGGAACCGAGAGCAGTAGATTGGGAAGGAGGGGACTCCACGGCGCTTTCGATTCTGAAAAATCCAAATACAGACCCGTTGGTGAATGAGGATCGGCGGAGGTGAGAAAGTCGTCGGGGAAGGAAAGGATTTCTTCGGATCCGAGTGGATCATACAGAGCCGATGTAGCGGAAGAGCAAAAGGAGAATTCGGTCTCCTTTATCTCAGAAGTACATGCCAATAGAATCAATCCCCACATATCGCGCTCTCTTTTTACGATAGTATACGATTTTTATCGAAATGGATCCGTTCCATTGTATCAAAAGAAAGCAAAAGAACTCCAGTCGGCTGATGACATGGAAGGGCGATCTGTGTGAAGGTAGAGCCTTTGAGAGAAAAACGATAGACCACCAAGACGGGGCGCGAGCTTGGCATCAAAAAAGTTTATTGTTCGCGATGCCACCGGATGAGGTCTTCGGCAATTACCGCTGCATGCTTCCTTTGGGGGTTGTGACCACCTCCCGAAATCATTCGACGAGGCCCTTCGGGTAGCCGGGCAGCGAGCTCTTCTGATACCGATTCTTCTATGAGTGGATCGTTGTCCGTCCAAAGGATCATGGTTGGACAAGAGATACGCTTGGCCATATCGGTGAGGTCATCAAAGCGCAGTGCATAGGCACAACGCATCGCGTGTAACATCGCCTCATCTTTGATTCCCTTGGGAAAGCCATTGGATGTATATGCTTTGCGAATCCATCGAATAGACAACCGACGGATTCCGGGTAGTTGGCCTAATTTGAACATCGTATGGGACGGGAGTTGTCGATACGCTCGGTGCGGTCGAAGTCCGATCGAACACAATAAGATCAGTCGTTGAATCCGGAGGGGATCTTGTTCTGCCAGCGCTGTCGCCAGCGGCCCGTTGATGGAGTGACCGAGTACCCAGCATCGTTGAATCCCTAACGCGTCCAAAAAAGACGATAAGAACGCGGCTCGATCGGATAAGACAACCGCCGTACAAGAAGACAAAGGGGTATATCCCATGCCGGGTAACGCGATTTGAATGATTTGGAAGTCCTCGTTCAAAGGCGGGTTCAGCCATCGAAAATCCTGTGGACGACCGGGATAGCCGTGAACCATCAAAAGCGTTGTTTTTCCGGTTCCCGATATCAAATAATAAACCGGCTGACCGTTGATACCGATGTGTTGGAAGTCATGCTCTTGATCGCTTGGCATGTATGCCCCCTACGATTGTTGATTCTGATTTATTATAGAGCAAAAAGTACGATGAACGATCATTGGGAACACATTCGCTGATGCGATGCACTTTCTTTGTTCACATCGCGGCTACGGAGTATAGGAGACAACCGGAGACACGCTATAAAAGCGGGTGATGTATACATCGTCGATCCTGATATCGATTTTGCATGCTTTGATGAGCATGCTCATACGGATTTTGAGATCTTCGAGCATGTCCATTTTTCCTCTTCGGCCTTCGAAATCAGATTCTTTTCGGTCTGACAGATACAAAACAATATCGTTTTGAAAAGATGCTTTTTGTGAGAGAAACGATTCTACGTTCTCTTTTCTCGGATCACCGAGAGCGACTTCCAACGTGAAGTGATAGGTTGTGCCATCGCGCAGAGAAATCGGACTATCGAACAGCGGTAAGATCAGCTGTTTACTGAAGTATAGGTTTCCGTCTTCTTCGATGTAAACGGCGTGGCTTTGGCGTTCATATTGATTGGGATCAAGTTGTTCTGAACCAACTGTCGGGTCTTCGCGACTGGATTCCCAGTCCTCTTGCATGGTGTGCAGCGACCCATATCCGTTACAGCCGACGCAAAAAGAGCCCCACAAAAAGAGAGAAGAAAGAGTGTGCTTCATAGGCAGCCTCTGAATATAGAGTGGTTACGCGAAAGAAGATTCTAGGGGTTACACACCGATACGGTATAAACCGGACATAGATTTAAAATTTTGTTGTAAATGGATGTCAATGGAGATGGGCGTGACCGGACGAGAAGTATTTGAACGATTGCGGTTTACATGGAAAGAACGCTGCACCCAGGAGCCAACAGCTTGGAACCGAGAGCGCTCTCAGTATATTCAACTGCTTTCCGAAGAAGAAGTGGACTTTTGGTTACACATACAAGATGATTTACCCATCTTCTCTTCGTTCTTTGTTCTGCGCGGTTCGCATTTTGAATTTGAGCCGGACGTGCTTTTGACGATGAACGGAAAGCGGCGTTT
>JAYYRF010000310.1:0-13229 GCA_036127535.1 Myxococcota bacterium
TGTGGTCTCATGGGGACTTGTCGCACTGGAACTGCTTTTTGGATTCCGCAGGACGATTATGTTTGATCGACTACGAGGAAGTTGGATTGTATCCACCGTTATACGATTGGTTTCATTTGACGCTAAAGCCTTCTCTTCTCAAGCCGCACTGCGAATTTCCTGAAGAGGCTTTGGTAAAGATAGCAGAACGTTTTTCCTTGCCGCAAGAGAAGGTTCTCGCATGGTTGTGGCTATATCTCTTGTTGGAGATGTGCAAAGATGCACGTCGAAACCGCGTGTTGCTGAGCGAAAAAATAAACCGTGAAATTCGATACAAACGATCCTTGTGGACATTATGCCAAGACCGTTTGGTTTCACCTTGATTTAGTGGGAGACATATCTTTCGATCGCAGAGATGAGATTTTTAGAGTATACATCGATGGTGTAGTTTTCTTCAAAGCGATTTCGACCTGCTAAACCGTGTTGTCGTAGGTGTTCGGGATTTCGAACATAGTATTCGATTGCTTCGGCGAGGGCGTGTTCATTGTTGGGTTCGAATTTGAGACCTGTTTGCCGATCGAGTACAATATCGGCCAAGCCACCGTGATCGGCGGCAATGATCGCGCAGGAGTAGGCCATTCCTTCGATGGATACCAAACCAAATGGTTCGGGTTTGGTTGAAGGAATGACGACCAGGTCGCTCCAGGCGAAATAATCTCCCGCCGTGGGTGAAAAGTCGTGAAACGTATAGGTGCATCGTAGCTCGAGATCGATGCAGAGTTGCTTTGCCTCCGTGAGATAGGACTCTTGTCCGCGGAAGCAATTACCAACAAAAATGACATCCAGTTTTGATTGAACTTCTGTGGAAAGTTTTGAAAGAGCCTGAATCAAAAGAGGTTGACCTTTCCAAGAACTGAAGCGGCCGATCATCAGAAGTCGAATTTTATCCGAATGTTGTGGCAGAGGGATATCACCTTTGGGGGGAGGGATGACACCGTTGGGAACGAGGGATACTCTGCGATCCCCTTTTTGAAACAAAGAGAGTGAAACGGCTTCTGATATGGAGAGACAGTGCGCGCCACTCACCTTTAAGTAGAATGAAAATATGTTGGCTTCATATCCCAAAGGCAGTTCGTGCATGTGAATGATGGTAGGGATAGAACGTAGAAATCGAGCAACTAGGGTATAACAAACGATATTGATGGTCGATATATAGAGAAGATCGACATCATATGCTTTTTCAAAGGCACGATACAGAGCGCCTACAAGTGGGCGTATTTTTCTCCAGGCTCCTTTGTGAAAGTGGGCACGTCTCAGGATAGCCATTCTCTTGTATTCGATGTTGTCACAATATGGTTTGAGGAGGTCGGACAGATCTCCTCGATAGGGTAAAATGACCGTGATTTTTGCTTGCGGATACGCTTGGCGAAAGGTAACAACCGATAGGAGAAACATGCGGTCTGAACCATATAATTCGATGCTTTTATGTACACACAAGATATGTTTGGGTGGGAAATTTTTCATGTCGTCCGATGCTTAGCGCCTCATCACAAATTTAGTATGACCTAAAAGTGTTGACAAGTCAAAGGACGGTGGGTAAAAAATTGCTGCCGAATCCTTTTCCATTGGATACAATGACTTGTGTTCGCGAATCATTTTCCCACAACGCTCCGTTCTTCCTCTTCAGGTTTATAATTGTGCATATCATGGTTTTGAGTACATTTTGGCTAGTAGGATTTTATTGTTAACAGAAATCGGTTTATAGATAAGATATGGAGGAAAAATATAGATATTCAAGTTCGTCAACAGAGGGACAGTACCTAACGCAATCTCGTTCTACCGAGACGAAGTACCAAAGTCTCTCTTCTTCTGAAGCCGAAACGCTCTCTGTTGTTCTGACCCCGACGGATGTTCTCAACTCGTTGAAAATATCCGATATAATCACCGTATTTTGGCGGTACATTTGGTTTTTGATCTTGGGTACGATTATCGGTGCTTGTGCCTTTTTTCTACTAAATGTAGATCCTCCTCTCTACGACGCAACGATGACCCTCAGGGTTCGATCCGTGCGGGCGAGTGAAAATCGTATCGTCGAAAAAGTCGCGTTAAAAGAAGAGGCCGAGGAACTTCGTTCTCCAGAACTCATCGAGCAAACCTTGGCTTCTTTGAACAGGTATGTGCTGGTCACCCCCAATGACTCTCTCATCGAGCGCATTCAATTCTTCATCCGTAAGTATAAAAATCGTCATAAATTGGCTATTTCTCGCTCAGATAAGTATTGGGTCGAGCTCAAAAATTTTACCGTTGAACGATCGACCGATATCTACAGTTTGATTGCGTTGGGAAACCGAGATTATGCGATTCTCGACGGTGACGGAAAGGAGATTGTCGTCGGCCGTTTGGGGGAGCCTGCACAAGGAGATGGAATTCAGATTCAAGTCGATGCGATGAATGCTCCGGTTGGTCAGCGGTATCATTTAAATTATCTCACACATGAATATTTTACAGGCTGGGCATCTCGAGGCTTAAAGACAAAGACCAATGGAAAAGATGGCTTAGGTGGAGTCATTGAGGTCACGCTTTCTTCTTATGACAAATCCTTTCTCATCGATTTTTTGAAAGATCTCGGAGAAAGGCATGTTGAACGTACCGATCAACGTCTTCGAGAGAATCTTTTGGTCACGATGGACGAAAAGAAGAACAAAAAAGAGTACTTAGAAGAAGATCTCTTCAAGCTAGAGCAGGAGCTCAAAAAGCTTCAAAGGGACAGTGTACGTAGCGGAAACACAGCATTTACCGCATCTGATTTGCAAAAACAAACCAATCTCGTCAACCGAAAACTCAACTTACTTCTCAGCAAAAAGGAGAAGTTAAACGAACGCTACCAAGACGTCCGAACGATTTTTTCGGGGTCGCATCCCATTGTCGTCAACGCAAATGCGGATTTAAAAAGGGTTAAGGAGCAGATTGTAGAAATTCAAACCTCTACGAGTAACACGCCCGCATTGCTGTTGGATATCTATGATTTGGAAGATAAAATACGCACGAGAAAGAAAGAGGTTCAACTTCTAGAGGGAGACATTGCCAAACTCGAAGATATTTATAAAATGTCCAAAAATTACATTTCTGTATCTCAAGAGCCCAAAATCATAACCGACAATTATGTCTTACAAGTGCGGAGCCTAACGATATTGGGTGCGCTCTGCGGTTTCGTATCCTCTATGATCTTGGTTTTGATCTACAACACGAGGATTGTACGGACGACCGATTTCTCTTCATCTGACTTCTCAACGTATACCGACGGAAAATCGGATTCCTACCGCAGTGAAGATCGTTCATTTTTAGATGATCGCAGTTCAGAGCTCCCTTCTTCACAGAGTAGAGATAGCGATATTACGACGGGAACACTGTCCGATTTTTTATTCAGCGAGGAAGGCTCGATGGGCATTTCGCAAAGGAGTATTGAGCAAGAATCGGTGAATCGTGATTCTCTGTTTGTCTTGAAAGAAGAAGACCAAGACTCCGATGCGACGCAAGATAGTATGAACGAAGATTCTCAAGACAGTCGCTTTTCCATTCGCTCACAAGAATCCTTTGAGATAGATTCTGTACCAGACTACTCCATTTCTCTTCCAACCGGAAGCCAAGAGTCGGATTCCCAAGAAATCTTTGATCAGCACGGTATTCAAGCCTTGCGTCAAGAGCATCCCGCACAGGATATAAAGCTTCTCTCCACAGGCGTTTGGAGTGCCCGAGAGTTTGGCAAGCGCATTTCGAAGGAGCTGCGGGACAAGCGTTTTGCTTTTATCGGGATCATCAATAGCACAGATTTGAATTTATCAGCCGTGATGAGCACTCTTTGTAAAGAGTATGCGCGCAAGCGATCCTGTGTTTTATTGGATGCAGACATTCGACGCTCTTCCGTTAGCAGTTCCTTTAATCTCAAGGAACGCCAAGGATTGTGGGATCTATTGGCAGGACGCATTCGCCTTCGAAACACTTTGTTGCGTACTTCGTTGGGATTTTACATTATCCCCAATGGAGAATACACGGAACAGAGTTTTGATTCGAAAAGCTTTCGTCGTGTCATTCATTCGGTAGAAGATAAATTCCGTCGTATTTTGATCCATTATCCCAGTGACACCATCTTGTGGAAAAACATGCGGCAGCAGCTTGAAAAGCCCGATATTGTCTTTTGGCTGCAAGCGGATTACAGTCTGTACTCAATTTCATCTCCCATCGAAGATTTCTCTTTAGAGGAGCGAACCAGCGAAGAAGAGAAAGCGCCGCTCGAAGATCTTATCTCTTTGGATTCGATGTCTCAAGATTCGGTTTTGTTCCAGGCAGAGTTGCTAGCAGGATCCATTTGGAGTGGTGAAGAGTTTGCAGAGCGGTTCTCCTCTATCCTCCACACCCACAATGGGCACATCGGTATTGTCAATGCCTCGGATATACCTCTTTCAGCGATTTTGACACCTCTTCGCAGCATCGGAGAAAAGAATCATACGGTATTGTTTATCGATGCCCAGCAATCTAAATCCGTTTTTGACCAATCCTTTGCCTCCAATAAAAAGCGCGGTTTTTGGGACGTTATGTACAGGAAAAGTCAACTGAAGAATGTCTTACTGCAGGCTGCCCCTGGATTCTATATTATGCCGCAGGGTAAATACGTCGAAAAGCCCAACCATCTCCAAGTATTTCAGCGTTTGCTCTCCGCATTAACGGCGAAGTTTGAGCAACTCGTCATCCATTATCCAAACACGGATTCTCTGTGGCAGTCCATGGTCACACAGTCCGGTGTCCCGCAGGTTTTGTTGGTTCTGCGAGAAGATTATCGCTTATATCGTGTGGTGATACCAGCCAATCATAGCTTTAGCATGCAAAAGATTTACGCGGATTTAGAAAAGGAAGTCTAAAAACGCTATCCTCTCGAGAATACTGTATTGACGGGATGATATTTGAGAGTAGATCTTTTTGTGAAAATGTATTAAGTACATACGTTAATCTCGATTTGTTCTCGCGGAGCAAAAAAAAATTATGAAAGCCTCTTTTCTGTACTGGTTCTCTTGTTTTTGGATGTTTGGCTGCGTTCCAAATCAACTCAGGCAACGCCATCTCGATGAGGATCTTTGGCGTGCCAGCGTAAAGAAATCCAACTACGAATATAAGCTCACCACCGTAACGCCTCGAAATTTTCAGCAGATCCAAGAGGAGAACCAATCTCTCTTTCACAGCCGCTGTGCAGCGGACATACCGTTTCCCGAACACGGAGAATATAAGTATACATTGGGGGTGGGTGACGAAGTTATGATTAAGGTGAATGCGATTAGTGGTGATACCGACTACTTTTCGCGGTTCGGTCGCGATTTGGTTCACATCTTACCTGAACGTGAGATTTCCAGTATTTTATCGTCTTATGCTGTAGACACACAAGGTTTCTTATCTCTACCATATTTGGGAAAACTCAAAGCCAAGGGCATGACAACCTACGAGATTCAAGATTTATTGCAACAACAACTCTCTATTTATTACAATAAGGCCTTTGTTGAGGTCAAAATGTACCTTTTCAAAAGTCAATGGGTAGAAGTCGTAGGGGCAGTCAAAAAGATCAGTCGGCTCGCTATCGATACCGCACCCATGAATGTACAGCGTGCATTGATCGAAAGCGGCGGAATTGTACCCGGAGCTTCTCTTCGCGAAGCGTTTATTCAACGAGGAAAAGATCAGCAAATACCCATCGATATTTATGCTCTCCTTTTCGAAGGAGACCTACGTCACAATCATCGTATGTATCATCAAGATGTATTGGTCATTCCGCATACGACCAAGGATAGAATATTTTTGACGGGAGAGGTCTCGAGACGACGCGTCATTGAAACCAATTTCCACAACTATTTCTTATCTGATCTCCTAATCATGGATGGAGATCCGGTGAACATCGGATACAGTAACGATAAAAATTTTGTATATGTACTTCGCTATAAGGATTCAGAATCCATCGATCCGCATTGTCCCGAACAAGAGAGCTTAGAGAAACCGCTAATTCATATATTCAAGTTTGATATGCGTATGCCGCAAACCCTGGTCTTGGCAGAGAACTTTTTGCTTCGTGAGCGCGACATTGTGTATGTGTCCACTACAACGATACAAAATTGGAATCGATTTTTAGAGATGCTGCTTCCCGCTACAATTTCACCGTATCTCTCGCCTTTTGCCAACCCAAGTAATTATGGAGGATAAGTATAAATACCAAAGCCTCTCTTCGGAAATGGAGACGCTTTCTACAGAGGTCTCCCCGGGAGAAGTCCTGCAAATGCTCAAGATTAACTATCTTATGCAGGTCTTTCGCTATTATTATTGGGTGATCATCCTTGGAGCTATACTCGGAGGAGCCTATGCCTTCTTCACCAATATTACACCGAAGTCCTTTGAAGTGAGCACCATTTTACGGGTTCGTGCCATCCGATCCGGAACCAGTCAAGTGGCCGAGACAGTAACGATAGATGAGGAAGCAGAAGAGCTTCGCGCGCCCAAACTGATTCGGAAAAGTTTGAATGAGCTCAAACATTACACCTTGGTTTCACCAAAGGACAGTATCTTAGACAAGGTTTTGTACTTTTTCGATAAATACAAAAATCGACGCAAATTGGAGGTGGACGTATACGATAAATATTGGATCGGACTTAAGATTTTTGACGTCGATGCCGGAACAGGAACATACATTCTGCGAATTGAGAGCGAAGACACCTATATGCTGTTGGATGAGGACGGTGATGAGATTCTACAAGGAAGACTGGGCGAGCTGGTTGAGAATGGCGGTATTCAGATACAAGTCGATGAAATATACGCCGATATTGGACAAGAGTACTTCTTAGATTATTTATCGAAGGATTCTCTGACGGAGTGGGTTGCAAAAAGCATCAAAACCAACGCAGAGGGGAAAGATGGCATGGGAGGAACCATCGAAGTAACCTTGCGCGCTTACGATAAGCACTTCTTGCTGACGTTCCTTAAGGATTTTGGACATCGACACGTTAAGCTGACCGATCAGCGTTTACGCAGAAATATTCTTTTAACGCTGGAGGAGCACCAAGAGAAGAAGCGCTATATCGAAGAAGACTTGTTTTCCTTGGAAAAGAAGCTCAAAAAGCTACAGCGCCAAAGTGTAAACAAAGGGAATGCTGCCTTTACCGCGAAAGAACTCCAAAAGCAGTCCAAGGTTACGATGGAAAAGATCTCGAAACTCCGTCTTAAGAAAGAAAAACTGCAAGACAAGTACGATGATGTGCGAACGATTTTTTCCGGAACCCATCCCATTGTTGTCAATGCTTTGGAAGATTTAGAGCGCGTGGAGGCGCAGATTAATGAACTCAAGTATTCTTCGAGTAATACTCCGACGCTGGTTTTAGAAATATCGGATTTGGAAGAAAATATTAAGAATCGGCGCAAAGAATCCCAAAGGCTCGAAGAAGAGGTCTCTCGGATTGAGTCGGTATACAAGCTCTCGAAGAATTATATCTCCGTATCACATGAACCCAAAGTACACCCGAGTGGATATGCCCTCTTCGTTAGGCGACAAACGATTATCGGTGCGCTGAGCGGCTTCCTACTCTCTCTACTCGCATCTTTATTCGTTCATGTTTGGCAAAATCGTCAGCCGGACGAAGAAGATTCTACGTTTGAGAACTACGACTCTGAATCAGACAGAACGAGGAGTGATTTTAGCTTCCAATCCCTCACAAACGAAAGCGAACACGACTCTATGGATTTAGAATATCCGTTTCCGAGTCCCCAAAAAACGCCGGAGCATTTGCAACCTAATTTTTCGGGAGAGTTCTCTTCGAGGACAAATGGATCGATAAACGACGCGGCTTCTTTAGATAGCTCAGTTAAGTTTAGATACATCGGTTCAGATGGATACGTTCGCGAGGATGAACTCGACTCCGAGTCGATATATGAAATGTCGGAAGAGTTATCATTGGACGAGTCTTTTTATTCGATTGATAGTAAAGATACCGATTTACATTCTGTGCAAGAACCGCTCTTTGAGCTTCGTTCTACAGAAGAAGAGTCTGCACAGAGCCCCTTTACCTTTGGTTCGATTTCACATAAAACCGAAGAACAACACGTACAGCTAATCTCCAAGAGTGTGTGGAGCGAACAAGAGTTCAACGCGCGCCTGCGAAAGAAAATTTCTCGTAACGGATCATGTCGTGTGATCGGTATCGTCAATTCCTCTACCTTGGACTTGAGCTCTGCGATTAATTCGATAGTACGCAAGTATAAAACCAAGAATGCCGCTGTTTTGATAGATACCGAGGTCTCAGAATCTGCATTGGCTCGAGATTTGGGTTTGCAAGGCCTCACAGGATTTTGGGAACTCATCCGTAAAAAGATACCGATAAAAGAAGCCCTGCGTAAGTCATCTTTGGGGTTTTATGTGATGCCGAGCGGTATGTTTAAACCCGGACATAGTTTAAATCGATTTCCTCGCGTAGTGGAACTCTTGGTCGACAAATTTGATTTTGTCTTTATTCACTACCCAAGTATTGGATCGAAGTGGAGAGAATTGAGTAGTATGCTACCCATGCCGCAGAAGATCTTTGTTCTACAAGCGGACTATAGTTTATACTGCATTTCCAGAGAAGAAGAGGGACGTTCGGAAAGCTCGAGTATAGCGGTCGACGTTGAAAGGCAAGAAGGCGAGCCCGTTGAGCCCGAGTTGCAACTGCTTGCTCCCTTGGAAAAAGGCAAAGAGTTTGGCCGACTTTTATATGAGACGTTGAGCACGACGACAAACCCCAATGTTATTGGCGTTATCAACCAATCGGATTTATCTCTCAGTTCTATATTCGCCTCCTTACGAAACTTTAGCACAGAGGACAGCCCCTGTGTTTTTGTCGATGCAGATGTAGAAACCTCTGATCTTACAAAATTCCTTCAGCTGGAATCGGCCAATGGGTTTTGGGAATTGTTACAATAAAATTCTCGTTTGAAAGAGGTTCTACTGCAAACCTCGGAAGACTTTTATGTCGTTCCTTGTGGAGGATACTCAGAAGACAAGTTGTACATACGGAATCGTTGCTATCGTATTCTCAAAGTTCTTCAGCAAAAATTTAGCCGAACCATCATTCACTATCCGTGTGAAGAAGAGCATTGGAGAAACCTAATACACGCCTCAAAGGCACCACAATTATTATTCCTTTTGTCTGAAGACCAAGAACTGTATCAAGTAGAACTTCGAGCGGCCAAAGAAGTAACAAAGCTAAGATGGAGTCGATGAATCAGCCAACCCTACAAATCCTGGGAACCCGAGGCATTCCGGCCGGACATGGTGGAGTTGTAGCTTTTGCCGAAATGTTTGCACTATACCTTGTTCAACAAGGATGGTACGTGCGTGTATACTGCCAGCGTCCTTCCTCGGAGCGCTTTTCAATCGAGAATTGGAAGGGGGTAGAACTGTATAAAATTCCGGTTCCAGGTTCGGGTGCCTTCTCGACCATTCACTTTGATATTGTATCCATGCGGATGGCATTGAAATGTAAAATGCCCATTCTGACGTTGGGTTACAATACGGCCTTTCTCAATGCTTTACCTCGTTTAAAAGGGATCCCTAATATTATCAATATGGACGGTATTGAGTGGAAAAGGGGTAAGTGGGGGCCGCTAGAGAAGGCTTTCTTTTATCTCAACGAGCATTTGGGGGCTCGTTTTGGAGATCATCTGATTGCGGATCACCCCGAAATTCAAAAGCATTTGCGCAAGCGCGCCAAATCCTCCAAAATAACGGTGATTCCCTACAGCGCCAAATGGTATGGTGAGCCGCAGTTGTCTCATCTGCATTCTCTCGATCTTAGACCCGGAACATACTTGACGGTTGTCGCTCGATCGGTACCTGAAAATCAAATCCTAGAGATCGTACAGGCCTTCTCTCAACGGGAGAGAGGCGTAAAACTTTTGGTTTTGGGACGATATGAACCCGATGTCAATCCGTATCATCGCAAGGTACATCTTGCGGCGAGTGAAGAGGTACGGTTTCCCGGTCCAATCTATCAGCCGCAAATCGCGTCGATAAGACAGTATGCTTTGGGATATCTACACGGTCATACTGTGGGAGGAACCAATCCTTCTTTGGTGGAGGCTTTACACGCGGGCAATCCGGTTTTGGCTGCAGACAATCCTTTTAATCGATGGGTTGCCGGATCAAGCGCACTCTACTTTTCCTCCGTATCCGATTTGGAACGGATTTTGGATCGGTTTTTACACGATCCGCAACGACAAGAGAAAATGAAAGAGGGTAGTCGAAGGCAGTATCAAAGGCGGTTTGCATACCAAAAAGTTATGGAGGATTGCAAAGAACTCATCGTTCGTGTTGTGCGCCGCCGGGAGAATTAACGATCGGTCTGCCGTATGATGTTGGGATCCGTAAGAACCTTCTTCACCAGTTGATCTTCGAGAACCCCGATCAGAGCATATTTTCGGCCTATGGCGTTGTTGTTGTAATCCATGCGCGAGTCAAATTCCGAGTTGGATGAACCGAGTTCATGCGCATCGGTTACTTCTTTGGCAAACTTTTCATCGTACGTTTTGGTCAATAAGAAGTTCCACAAAACGTGCCGAAAAGCATCTTTGGGGAAGTTTGGTAAGACAGAATTCTTCTGCGCTTGTCGGTCAGCATAGTCTTTGATTTCTAAGAGTTTGGCTGCGCGTAGAGGATTGTTGCCGATAAGTTCTAATTCTGCTTCTGTGAGTGTTGTCGCCTGGGTACCGATCAATTCCAATACGCTGTCCCGGTCGAGTTGCAAAGAGGTGATGCCGTCTTTGCGGAGGGTTTTAATTTGTGCTTCTTGCTTCTCTCCTTTGTAGGGAAAGGTAAGCGTTCCATTCAGCGATAAATTGAGACTCGTATGCCCTGTTGTCAGAAGTTCGTTGGCATCCTTAACCAAGGAACGAATCGTTTTCTGCATATCATCTTTGCTGACCATTAGTGAGATGCGGAGACGTGGACTGCTGATGCGGCCTGAAAATTGATTAGACAGACGACGGTTATCTGCATTTTCTTTCGCTTGCGCTTGTATCAAAAAGTCCTCTCCTTTTACCTCGAGAATGTAGTATGTAAAATTCATCTTTAATTTTAATTCTGAAAAAGAGGTGTCGAGTCGCAGGCGATTGGGTAAGGTGACGTCGCTTTGAATATCGTATAGACGAATGGTGTTGAAGGGGTGGACGCTCATCCTTTCAACATGGAGATTGTTGATACCGATACCAGCAGCCCTGGCTTGCAAGGTGACACGTTTAATTTCGTTTTCCAATACTTTGTTGAGAATCACATTACGCAAAAGGAACAGTAGGGTAAAGATTGCGACAAAGCCGATTGCCAAATTGCGAAATACTTTCTTAACGGCACGCATTCTTCTTCTGCGTTGCCGTCTCTTCTTGCTTCTACGTTTCTTTTTTCGTCTATCTGATGTCATAGTCCTTTGGGATGGAAAAACAACGCTTTCATTATAAAAAGAAATAGAGAGATTGACAATTACCAAAGGTGGATATTGGGTTCAAAGTCAGGGTGAGTTTGATCTTTCTGACTAATTTCGGATGCCTCTTCTGGCCACGAGATGGAAAAATGCGGATCGTCCCAGCGGATGCCTCGTTCTTGCTCGACGCTGTAGTAATTGCTGCAGAGATACAATACTTCTGTGTTGGGTTCTAGGGTTTGGAATCCATGTGCGCAGCCCGCCGGCACATAAAACAACCTTCGATTTTGGCTATCGAGTCGCACACCCGTCCACTGACCAAAGGTGGGAGACTCTTGGCGCAAATCTAACGCAACATCCCAAATCGCACCTTGAATAACCCGAACCAATTTGGTTTCTTGATATGGTGGTGGCTGATAGTGCAGGCCACGAATCGTTCCTTTTTGGGCGCTCAAGGAGGTGTTAATTCGGGTGAAGTGATGAACAATGCCGCGTTCTTTAAATTTTCGATCCTCGAACATGGGTGAAAAAAAACCACGGCTGTCGCCGAACTGATGCGCTTCAATCACAAAGCAGTCGTGAAGCTTGGTCGGAATGAGTTTCATTGGTTCTCCAAAAGATCTTTCCACCAAGACTGATGTTCCAAATACCAATCTACGGTTTGCTTTAGGCCATCTTGAAAGGAGTACTGCGGTGTCCAAGATAGCTCGTTTCGGAGACGACGGGCATCAATTGCGTAGCGCCAGTCATGACCCAGACGGTCTGTCACAAATTCAATCAGACTGTGGGGCTTACCCAAAATATCCAGAATCGTCTTAACGACCGTCAGATTGCTGCACTCGTTGCTCGAACCAATATTATACACTCGGCCGCTTTGGCCGTGTTCCATAATTTGAAGTACCGCCTGGTTGTGGTCGTATACATGAATCCAGTCTCGAATATTAGAGCCGTCTCCATAAACCGGTAATGGGGTATTTTGAAGGGCTTTGTAGATCATCACAGGGATTAATTTTTCTGGGAACTGGTAGGGGCCATAATTGTTTGAGCATCGGGTAATGTTGGTATTTAGACCATAGGTTCGGTGCCATGCTTGCACCAATAAATCTGCACTGGTTTTGGAGGCAGAGTAGGGAGAAGATGGGTTTAAAGGAGTCTGTTCCGTAAAATATCCCGTTTCACCAAGTTCTCCGTACACTTCGTCGGTTGATATTTGTACGAATTTTTCGATTTGATATCGTTTTGCTGCATCGAGGAGAATTTGGACGCCCAAAATATTACTGCGAACAAACACGCTGGGATCCTCAATCGAACGGTCTACATGAGACTCTGCCGCGAAATTGACGACGATGTCGATGCGAGATCGAGAAAAGAGCTCTTCGATGAGTGTGGCATCTGCAATATCTCCGTGAACAAAGGTGTGCCGCGTATGGTCCATGATATCATCAATTGTGCTTAGGTTACCGGCATACGTCAATTTGTCGACGTTGATTACGTGATAGTCCGCTTTGGTACCAAGGAGTAAACGAACAAAATTACTACCGATGAAACCGGCTCCTCCGGTGACTAAGATGGTTTTCATTCTCTCTCCTGTCTACAATAAAATGTGGCTTCGATCGCCCAGTACGAATGAGATACTCTTTGGGCGCTTTTGTCTTGCACCAATGGATGCGCCTTTTCCAATGAGTGATGTGTCGATACGTTCTACAATAGCATTTACGGTTACATCTTCCAACAAGATGGAGTTCTCGATTTCGGCTTCGATAACTTTGCTGTTGT
>JAYYRF010000311.1:0-2802 GCA_036127535.1 Myxococcota bacterium
TACCGTTCGGGGGCTTATCGTATTGGATTATATTCCCTACGTTGTGTCGAAAAGTGAACCGGATCGTCAATAGGGTTTCAAGAAGCCAACGTCGACTCGGATAGTCGTTGCTCGAATGCACGGCGAATCTGCTTTTCGAACGGCATGAAACCAAGCCTAGGGAAATAAGAATCGCGAACCTCACGCTATCTCCCGTATGTACGGCATCTTGCTCTCAATCCGTGCTGTTCGATATGACCAAAAGCCTTTGTAAAGGAAAGAAGCATGGATGACACAGATGACGAATATCGGAATACGAGAGTGAATCGTACAGAAGAGTCTATTCAAAAAATAGGTCGCATTCTTCTCAAGCATATACCTTACGATTAAGGACAGTCTGTACAGCACAAAAATACAGGGGTTTCATTAAACGTTTGAATACGAATAAAAATTTATTCTAAGAGAAAATAAAAAAATATGTATCTTTAGACTGTTTAATGAACGGTTTTTGAAGTTTTTTTCGTGTCGACTTGGTGACATACATCGGTGTGGTACTTTGATTTTACGAAGGCACATACATCATCAAAATCGAAATGATTCTCGACCAAACGGCTGCGATCATCGGTTAATCACCCCTTTTTTCACTTTCGTATAGAAACAAAGAACGCTGATTCTCTCTGAATGAGTTGAGTCTAGCGACAGGTGAGTTGCGTATAAATTTTAGGAGAAGTACATGAAAAGTAGGCGACCAAGTTATGGCTCAGAAGGTATATTGGAAGATTTTCAAGAGTTAATGCAGCAGCGTTTTGCCCGCAGTAATACCAACATGCAAAGTCTTCTAAACAGTACTCAATTGTCTTCAGAGAGTGAATTATCTATTCCTGAAATCATATTGCAAGATGAAGTTTTGCAGACCGAAATGGTGAGTCCTGAAATACCACAGGTCACATTGGATAGTGAAACGATCAACGTTGACCCAGTCTTGCCTCAAATCCCGGAGATCACTTTAGAGCAGGAAGAGCTGGACACGATAGAAGAAGAAAGGAATGCTCCCCCGAGCATCGTATCCGTTTATGTTGAGGATACTGCGGTTGAACAGAATGAAACGAGCGTTGATGTCTTCTTCAACGCAGCGGATCCAGATTGGGATCCATTGAATTGGGACTTTCGTATGAGTGGTTCCATAGAACGCTCGGGTTCCGTTAACGGGTTGGATCACTTACTCGCTTCGTTTAGTCCCAAGTCAGAAGAGCTCGTACCGGGGGATTTCGTCAAGGTTGAGGCAACCGTTCGCGATCCGAAAGGAGAAAGTGATACCGCAGATGTAACCATTGAGGTGATGGGAGAAGAAGAGGAGGTTCCTCCGGAGACAACGCCACAGCCGATTTCAGTAGTAGACCCAGAACCGGAGTTAACGCAACAGCCGATTTCAGTAACAGATCCAGAACCGGAGTTTACTGTAGAAGAGAGAGCGGGCGACAGAATCATACAACATGGCGGCCGTGGCCGAGACAAGATTTTTGCCTTCGGTACAGACGGAGACGATTTCATCAAACAGAAAGGTGGTCGTGGTCGAGACAAACTTCGGGCTTTTGGCCGAGAAGGGGACGATGTCATCAAGCAGAGAGGTGGTCGTGGTCGAGACAATTTAAAAGCCAAAGGAGGAAGAGGGGACGATGTCATCAAGCAGAGAGGTGGTCGTGGTCGAGACAAATTGAAAGCCAACGGTGGCAAGGGAGATGATCGCATAAAGATGAATGGAGGAAGAGGAAGAGATAGCTTAATTTTTGCTGTCAGTTCAGGCAGAGATCGAGCGGTTCTCAACGGAGGGAAAGGAAGAGACGAGGCTTTGATCAAAACCAATGGTTACCCTATTATTTTACAAAACGCGAAAGGAAATATTCTCTATCAAGAAGAGGGAGCAGAGACGATCATTACTCTCAAAAGCATCAAGAATTTCTCTATTGTTGATCAAAACGGCGACATTTTATATCAGGGAGGAAAAGGATTCAGTGATAAAAAATCGAAGAAAGAAAGACGTCGAAAAGAGAGTCAAAGGAGGAGAAAGGAGAGTCGAAACTATGATCGCATAGTAAAAAAAGTTGGCGGTGACGGGAAAGATAAGCTTGGAGCAAAAGGGAAGAGCAGTAATGACAAGTTGATTTTGAAGGGTAGGAGGGGTAATGACAAATTAGTTTCCAGTGGTAAGAAAGGAAATGATCTCTTGCGTTCAAATGGTGGCAAAGGAGATGACCGTTTATTGCAAAGAGGTGGTAAAGGGAACGATCGTCTGAAGGCGCGAGGAGGTAAAGGAGACGACCGCATTAGACAGAGGGGCGGGAAAGGGAACGATCGTTTGAAGGCCTTAGGGGGGAAAGGAAGCGACAGAATTCGACAAAAAGGTGGTCGAGGAGCGGATACGCTCATTGCTGGTAGACGTAACAAACGATAGACAGAGCGTCGTTTGCATTCTTTGATGAACAGTTAAGTGAGCAAGGCTATGGTCACCTCTTCATTATAGGAGGACTGTGGCTTTTATTGACTCGCTAGTAGAATGTATGCGCCGTCATATTTACATGAACGAAAAGAAGAGTGTGAAACTATGATCGGTGATGAAGATGAAACTTTGCTCAATACTGGATAGGTTGAGAGACGTTCTCATTCTCGACATTTCTTAGTACAGTGGGCTGATAACATGCATTTACTCTCTGGTGATATTCTGATAACAGGAGCCTCATCTGGTATTGGCCGTGAAATGGCATTCAAGCTCGCTAAAACTGCAAAGTCGCTGGTTTTGGTTGCAAGACGAATGCAAAGATTGCA
>JAYYRF010000312.1:0-4896 GCA_036127535.1 Myxococcota bacterium
CACGACAACAGCATCCCAAGTACCAAGGGGGTTTTATGACCACAAACGTAAGCATTTTAGCAACCGGATTGGCCAATCTGGCCTCTGTAACCGCCGCATTCGAACGATTGGGCACAACCACATCCATTGTGACCGATCCCACCGCGGTGAAAGAAGCCGACCGACTCGTCGTTCCGGGTGTGGGACATTTTGGTGCCGCCATGCGAAAGCTGACCGCACTGGGTCTGGTCGATCCGCTGATTACGCGGGTGCGTGGCGGACGTCCGACACTCGGGATCTGTTTGGGACTTCAAATCTTTGGAGAGACCAGTGAAGAGTCACCGGAGGCGTCTGGGCTGGGCTGGATCCCGTCACCGGTCACATCCTTTCCGTCCTCGGTCATCTCGCCACAAATGGGATGGAATAAGGTTCTTCCTTCACCCGAATCAAAATTCTTGGAAGAAGGCTACGCGTACTTTGCAAACAGCTACGCCTACCGCAACATTCCACAAGGATGGTCCGGAGCAACCTGCCAATACGGGGGAGTGCGGGTTGCTGCAGTGGAAAAAGACGGGTTCTTGGGCTGCCAGTTTCACCCGGAGTTGAGCGGTGCCTATGGTGAACGTCTTCTATCTCGCTGGCTGAGTCAGGAGGTGCGCCCATGCTAACATCCCGTATCATCCCCTGCCTCGACATTCGAGGCGGGCGAATCGTCAAAGGAATTCGCTTCCAAAACCTGAGAGATGCCGGCGATCCGGTGGAGCAAGCGTCAAGCTATGCGGCGGACGGCGCCGATGAAATTGTGGTGCTCGATGTTTCCGCGACCATTGAGGAGCGCATGGCATCCCTTGGCGTGGTTCGAAGTCTTCGTAAAGCCCTGAATATTCCCATCACCGTAGGGGGTGGTATTCGTTCTTGCTCAGACGCGCAGACCCTTCTGGAAGCAGGAGCAGACAAGGTCGCGGTGAATTCCGCTGCGGCGCTTCGCCCCGCGCTCATCGATGAATTGTCCATGGCCTTTGGTCGTCAATGCATTGTGATTTCGGTGGATGCCGCACGGTTGAGTGATACACGATGGTCCGTGATGATCCGTGGCGGAAGGGAGAGAACGGAACGCTTCGCCATCCCCTGGCTCAAAGAAGCCGAGCAAAGAGGCGCCGGTGAGATCTTGTTGACCAGTTGGGATCGAGACGGAACCCGCAGCGGGTACGATCTGCAGCTTCTACACGCCTGTGCCCAAACTGTCCGCATCCCCATCATTGCATCGGGTGGAGCGGACTCCCCTGCCCACATGGCGGATGCCCTCAATATTGGCGCCAGTGCTGTTCTGGCCGCCTCCATCTTTCACGACAACGATACGACCTGCCGGCAGGTCAAAACCGCCCTTCAAGAAGTGGGCATTGAGGTTCGACTATGATTGTTCCATCGATTGACATTATGAACGGCCAAGCCGTGCAACTTATCGGCGGGGAAACCCACGCATTGGATGCCGGGGACCCTATGATTCTGGCCGAGCGGTTTTCTCGGGTCGGTCCCATTGCGGTTATCGATCTCGATGCCGCCCTCGGCATAGGAGAAAATTCGGCCATCATCGCGGAACTGTGCAAACGATTTCGCTGCCGGGTTGGCGGAGGGATTCGGAGCATTGAAGCGGCCAAGAGATGGCTCGATGCCGGAGCGGAGCAGATCATCATCGGAACCTGCGCCAAGCCGGAATTTTTAAAGCAGCTTCCGAAGGGGCGCTGCATTGCCGCACTGGACGCAAAAAACGACGAAGTGGTCGTCCATGGATGGCAAACGTCTACCGGCGAGCGGATCGAAGCCTGTATGGAGAAGCTCAATCCGTATGTCGCTGGATATTTGGTAACGTTTGTAGAAAGAGAGGGGCGTATGGGTGGAACGAGACTCGAGCGGGTTCCCGATTTGATCCGCGCCGCTGGTGGATGTACCCTCACGATAGCCGGTGGCGTAACGACTGCATCGGAGGTTGCCAAACTGGACGATCTCGGAGCCGATGCCCAAATCGGCATGGCGCTCTATACAGGCCAACTGGGTCTTGCCGAGGCCTTTGCTGCCCCGATGAAAAGCGATCGCACCGACGGGCTTTGGCCAACGGTTGTCGTGGATGAGTACCAAAGAGCCTTGGGTTTATGCTACTCGAACTTGCAATCGGTTACCGCGGCTCTGGAGACGGGGTGTGGTGTCTATTGGTCACGGCGACGAGGCTTGTGGAAAAAAGGAGAGAGCAGTGGCAACACACAGACGCTCTTGCGCGTCGATGCGGATTGTGATCGAGATACCCTCCGCTTCACGGTACGGCAGACGGGAAGTGGATTCTGTCATTTGGACACCGACAGCTGCTGGGGTCCTATACATGGACTTCCAGGATTGGCGCAGACCTTGGCCGAGCGGAAACACTCGGCACCAAAGGGATCGTACACCAAAAGACTGCTCACAGATCCAGCGCTTTTAAAATCCAAGCTCCTCGAAGAAGCGCAAGAACTGATCGACGCGCAAACCCCTGAAGAAGCCGTCTGGGAGACAGCAGATGTACTCTATTTTACGCTGGTGGCAATGACGAGCCGCGGTGGCAAACTGGAAGACGTCATACGAATGCTGGCGCAACGAACGAAACAAATCAACAAGAGACCCGGCAACGCGAAAAGTACACGGAGAATATCATGAACCCATCAACCCTTACCATAACAACGGCATCCAACTTCAAGATTGCCCGCAAGGATCCGGTCGATGAGGAGACCATGATCCAAGCGGCTCGAATCATTCGCGATATCCGCCAAAATCGCTCAGAAGGCTTGCGCCGAGCGATTCGTCAGTATGAAGGAAGAGTGGATGATCCCATCCTCATCGAACGCGCGGAGTTGGAGGCCGCCTATCTTCGACTACCGGAGGAGACCCGAGCGGTTTTGGCACGTACGCAGGCTCGGATTGCAAGCTTCGCCCAGGCGCAACTGGACTGTCTACGCCCGCTGGATATGTCCATCGAGGGTGGACGCGCTGGCCACGAGCTTCGCCCCGTTTCTCGGGTGGGTTGCTATGCGCCCGGTGGAAATTATCCGCTGCCTTCAAGTGTTTTAATGACGGCGGTAACCGCGAAGGTCGCTGGGGTACAATCGATCATTGTTGCGACTCCCTCAAACGATGACATTATGCTGGGTGCCGCCTGGCTGGCTGGCGCCGATCACGTATTATGGTCGGGCGGGGCGCATGCTGTCGCTGCACTGGCATACGGCCTCGAGGAGATGGATGCCGTGGATATGATTGTGGGGCCGGGCAACCGATGGGTTACAGCCGCGAAGGCACTGGTGATGGGAAGGGTTGGCATCGACATGCTGGCTGGTCCGAGTGAACTGGTCGTCGCGGCCGATGAAACCGGAGATCCCGAGACCATCGCGGCCGACCTGCTGGGACAGGCCGAGCATGACACCGACGCGGTCCCCATACTGGTAACCACGTCCCAGGGGCTGGCCAAAGCGGTTCTCCACGCCTGCGAGCAGCAACTTGCAAGGCTACCCACCCAAAGAATTGCCCAGGCAGCGCTGCAAAATGGATCAGTGGTTCTGTGTGCCTCCAAAGAAGAGATGGTTGATATTATTATCCACTGCGCTCCAGAGCATCTTGAAATTCAGTGCGCCGAGCCCGCCCGCTTCTTGCGCGACGTGCAGCACTACGGCGGAGCCTTCGTCGGTACCGCTTCGGCGGAGGTATTCGGAGACTATGGCGTCGGCCCAAACCACGTTCTACCCACAGGTGGAACGGCCAGATACACCGGAGGTCTAAGCGTGTTCACCTTTGTACGGGTTCGAACATGGATGGAAATGGACAAACCATCCCCTGGAGATACCTATGTTTCGGATGCCATCGCGCTTGCCAATTGCGAAGGTTTGATTGGGCACGCTCGATCTGCGCAGGCTCGGGTGTGAGGAATACCAATCTTTGGCGCTTTCGAACATATGTTCCAATCGGGTATCCCGTGTTCCATCACCATCGAGATTGTATCACATAGAAAACATTTGTGGAATCGTTCTGAAAGTCTCCGGAGCGCATACCCATACTACTTGGTCCACTGTGATGGACTCAAAATCATATCTTCACTCCGCCTCGCATCTATGTTCTTGATCCGTTCTATACGACGATGCATCGAATACTTTGATTCTTAGTTCCCAGTCCGTCAAATCCATAAATGCATCACGATAAGGTTCGGAAACAATCATCATCATACAAAGCGAATCATAGAATCTCTATTTATACTTGTTGAACAAATCCGGAGAAGATAATCTTCATGAAGAAATTCCATTCATTGGGAGTCACCATGAAACTGATTGTTATCGACCCGGGCTTTGCCTCCGACGAAGGACACCACTATCCCATGAATGCCTTTATCTCTCATCAGGCAAGGGCTCTGGGGTATCGATCACTCATAGTCGGACCCGTACATTACGAAAACAACAAAATCAAAAAATTTCGACGTCCCAACTTTCCCTGTCGATTTGTTTTGCCGAACCATGGATATGAATTTCCCTTTAGTCACACCAACAGCGAATTATACTCCATCGCACTCAATATGTTTAGTTTTGGTCGCAGCAACGTCGGTACCGAAGAAGCTTTAAACAAGTACATTCCGATCAACCGGCTCCAAGATGGAGATATAATTCTTGTACATACCGCATTCCTATCGTCTCTACATGGAATCGCCAGTTGGCTGACCAAAGCGGATTTACCCAACATCAAGATACGCATTATTTTGCGATTCCCTCCGTGGATTTATCAAAAGCGCAAAGATATTAGCACCAGACTCTTCGAAGAGACCTTGGCCGCATGGGAACGAATCCCCGCAGAAGTAATTTTTTTCACCGATGTTCAGGTTTACACCGAATACATCGAACAGAGAACGTCGCT
>JAYYRF010000313.1:0-6097 GCA_036127535.1 Myxococcota bacterium
TCTGAAAAGACAATTTGATAATGCTTTCCCTACTGGCTCTCACCCTCATTCAAACTGTAAACGCCGCGGCCTATGACCCCAAGCTCACCTGGCGTGTCCTTACTACGCCACACTTCAATATCCACTTTCACGGGGGAGAAGAACAGCTCGCAGAAGAACTCGCAACGATGGCTGAGGGTATCTACAGCGAGATGAGTACAGAGCTACAATGGAATCCCAGCCTTCCTACGCAAGTCGTACTCCTCGATAATACAGATTCAGCCAACGGCTATGCTACCTATCTCCCCATGAATACCATCGTGATCTATGTGACCGCACCGGAAGGCGACAGCACCCTCTCTTTATACGAAGATTGGAACGATGCCATTTTCACGCATGAGCTGACCCACATTCTTCACCTCGATACCGTATCCGGTATCCCTGCTGCTTTTCGGACAATGTTTGGAAAGATCATTGCTCTCAACGGTTTAGCACCGGCCTGGGTGATCGAAGGCCAGGCCACCTTGCAAGAAACGCGGCATACCAACGCCGGTCGAGGCAGAGCCAGTTTGCCGGACATGATCAAGCGAACCGCTGTGCTCGAAGACGACTTCCCTCACCTCGGAAACCTTGATGGATTTCAACTCAAATGGCCTCGAGGCAATTTACGCTACCTGTTTGGACAAGATTTCATGCAGTATATCTCCGATCAAAAAGGGGAAAACGTTTGGACGGATTGGAACCATCTGTACGGTGGAGGCATACCCTATCTCCTACCGGAAAAAGCCGCGCTCGGAGACTCTTTGCCCAATCTATACGAAGCTTGGAAAGAACACACGACAAAACGATACACCGACTTGAGAGACGAACTCGAACGATATGGTCTGACCGAGTTTACGCCCCTTTCTCCGACCGACCAAAACTGCATGGGTGCACGAATATCGCCCAATGGTGAAAAGATGATCTATTCGTGCAACGCCATGGAAAATGGCTCAGCGATCTATCTCGCCAATGCCGATGGCAGCGATCCAAGGGTCGAAAAAAAGCTGAGTTTCTCCAAGTACTTTTCCTGGCGCAAAGACTCCAAAGCCATCGCGTATTCCAGTTCTCGCACCGTAAATCGTTTTAATCTGTACTACGACGTATACCTGAAGGAGCTGGGGGGTCGAACCCAAATGCTTACGCGCGGAAAACGCGCACGAGATCCTGCGTTCAGCCCCGAAGGAGAACAACTTCTCTTTGTCACGAACAAGGCGCAAAACAATCAGCTTGCCACCTTGACGATCGACCAAACAATTCAAAACTACACCAACAATACGGATCACACACAATACTCCCATCCGCGGTACTCTCCTGATGGTGAACAGTTGGCGGTTTCCGTGTGGCAGGGAGGCCGGCGCGATCTGTGGATCTACTCGAAAACAGGCGTGCCCCAACGACGCATCACCCAAGACATCGCGCTGGATATCCATCCGACGTGGTCTGCCGACGGACAATATCTCTATTTCTCATCGGATAGAACCGGTATCTTTAATATCTTTGCCATCGAATTGGCGAGCGAAACCCTCTACCAGGTGACCAATGTCCTAACGGGCGCCTTCGCCCCCTCACCCGCCCCGAATGGCGAACAATTGGTGTTCACATACTACCACAAAAACGGTTTTGGTATTGCGAGTATGCCGATTGAAAAAAGCGAGTGGAAGCGATGGGGTTCTCTGCCGGCACCACTGTTCTACGATATGCCACTGCGGAACATCACCCCCTTGAGTACTCCTTGGATATCTACAGCATCCGAGAGCCCATCCCCCCCTCCATCTAATATCGAACCCTCTACGCCCGGTTCATCTGGACAAAATCCCGCCACCATTCAAAACGATCTCTTTCCCTATGAAGGCCTGACCGACCGATACGACCCCTTCTACTATCTAAAAAATGAAAAAGGTTATTGGGGACTGCCCCACGAATCCATGTCTTGGTCAGAGGGTCCGACCGATGGTCCCAACATCGATGAAGAACTCGAACTCAGCGAACTCGAAAATCGAGAGGAAGAAGAATTTCAATTCAGCCATCCTTTGAAACGATACAACCCGATCCAAAGTCTTCTTCCTCCCCGATTCATCGCCCCCGGTGTTTATCGAACCTTCTATGGTCTACAATTTGCAGCGGGTACATCCGGTGTCGACATCTTACGTCGGCACCTCTACTCCGCCGCGGTAGACTATCGTACGGACAGCGGATATATCGGGTGGGGTTTTGGTTATGCTTACAATCGATTCATACCGATATTTAGCTTTGGTATTCAAAGCTATACGGTTCCCTATGGCACAATTTACACCTACAATCCGCCGGATTCCGGCGCTTGGGTACCTTCTATCAGCTCGACCAACACACGGTATTGGGACAAGAGAACCCGTGGATATGCCCAAGTATCATACGCAATCGATCCATTGCGCTCTATCTTTGCGCGCTGGACGGGAACGTTCCGAGAACCGTGGATATCGGCCAATAGCTTGAATGTAGGCGGATTCCCCATACACTATGGTAACCGTCCTCTACCCGAAAACGCGTATCGTCCCCTCCTCCCAACACGCGGTTTTCTCTCCAGCATCGGTGGTGGATGGCGATATGTTCGCGGTCGCTCCTTTACCAAAAGCATCTCACCTGAAGATACGCGGCTCGTCTCCATCGTCGGAGAAATTCATTCTCCCTATTTGGGTAGTTTTGTTCTCAACGACGAAGACGAATACGAACCCTTTTCGCAGTTGCAATTAACGGCGGAGTGGCGAGAGTACCGAACCGTGCCCTGGGCGCACAATCACGTTCTCGCCTTGAAGCTCGCTGGCGGTATCGGCGCAGGCTCCATTCAACGCTATGGAGCCTATCGACTCGGGGGCAGCTTTGGAGAAAGTGGATATTATACTCTGCCGGATGAGTGGCGTGCACTTCGCGGATATACCAGTGCCTCTCGCTCGGGAAACAGTTTTTATTTGGGAGCCGCCGAATACAGACTGCCACTCATGTATATCGATCGCGGAATTCAATCCTATCCCATTTTCTTTCGAAATATTTCTGGCGCCTTCTTCGTCGATTTCGGCCATGCCTTTGATGACTTCAGTCGCGCCGATATTGTTCCCATGGTCGGAATGGGTGCCGAAATTAGCGCACGAATTGCCATTTCGTGGGGACAAGGTCTAACCATACGCTCCGGATATGCCTTCTCTCCGATGGGAGATGGTATTCCCTTCGGCAGCAATCTTGGATTTTACTCGTGGCTGGGAAGTTCATTTTAAAGAGTTTTCCCTTCCATCCGCTCATTATTTGCTCTTCTGATAAAAATAAGATTTGTCAGTTTTACGAATCAATGTGATCATTAGGTATCTTCCACTCTCTCTTCCGCATCGACCTTTCTCCGCTCCCGAACACCACAAAGGAATAAAAGCGATGTCCGGTCATTAACCATATACCTGCTATGATCTTTCTACTTTCTCTCGCTTTCGCCAATCCACTGAGCAATGCACTCCAACGCGGAGATTGCGCCGGTGCCCTTGCCATTAACTCTGAACCTGCCGAGAATCACTTTCGTTTGGCCATCGGCCGCTGTTTGCATATGAAAGGTGATATCAACGCCGCCATTCAAACCTACGACACCATAAGGGGTGAATTTCAAGACTATGCCGCGCTTCTAAAGGCGGAGAGCGCCCTTTTACACAAAAAATATGAACTTGCCCTGAACAGTTTGGAAATCGCCCCGGAAGGAAACTACAGTGATTTCCTGAAAGCGCAAGCCCTTTTGGGCGTGGATCAACACCAAGAAGCCCGTGTTATTCTCAACAAACTTCTCACCACCAAACGCGGAGCGCCTGGCTATCTGCCTGACAACACAGAAGTAGACCCCGCTCACATTCGCTGGTTGCTCGCGGATGCTGCCGTTCGCCGGGGTGCGGTGAGCAAAGCCAAACCGGTTCTTTGGAACATTTGGACGAACAATCCGACGAGCCCGTACGCGGAACGCGCAGCTCTCAAACTGATTGGATTGGGGGAAAGAGTCCCCAATGGTACCACAGAAACCGGACGAGCATACATCACCAAAAGGGCCGATACGCTACGGAAACTACACATGCACAAAGAAGCGCAAGAATTGTACGATATGCTTCCGGTCGGCACCCGCAGCAATGCACAAAAGTCGCTGGATGCCTTCCGTGCACGTGACTATCCTCGGGCGATCGAGCTGTATCAAAATCTTCCGAACAAAGGTGGTGAGTCTCTGTTTAATCTCGCATTGTCCTATTCTCGTGTTGGAGACTACGACAACGCAGCCAAAACATACACGACCCTCTTTAAAACGTATCCGAAACATAAACGCGCACCGCTCGCGAGCTTCAAAGTTCCCTATCTCTCCTTTGATAAGCGCAACTATGGCCAAGCCATTCCCCTTTTCCAAGAACACATGGCGCGATACAGTAAGTACTCCGCTCAAGCGCAGTGGTTCCTCGCATGGTCACATTACAAGACCGGAGACCATAACCGTGCACTGGAAGCCATCGAAACACTCTTGAAAAACTACGGCTCGACCCAATATGCTCCCTATGCTCTGTATTGGAAGGGTAAATTATACGAAGACGCGGGTAAAGATCCCAAGGCGATCTACCAACAGCTTTTGCGTGACTTCCCCACCAATGGCCAAGCGTGGTTTGCGGCACGAAAGCGCAAGCAGACTTTCCCTCCCGCTGCCCCTCTCAAGGTACCACCCCCTCCCGCTGTCATCGACGTCCCATCGTTTCACGAAGGTCGAAAGCTGGCCGCCGCCGGCTTCGATTACTGGGGGAGAACCAAACTCCGACCCTTGAACAAGAAAGCGCGATCTTCTAAAACCGCCGCTTTGGTACTCGCGCATGCCCTCATTGAGGCCGGCGACTTCCAAAGCGCGATGAGACTCGCCAAACCATACTGTAAAAAACCGTGGAGAGAAGCGTCACCCTTGGCACAGCAAGCGTGTTACCCCCGTCCGTTTGGGGATGCGATCGCCGAACAACTCCAGGGCAGTCCGATTCCCGCTCTTTTGCCATATGCGATTATGAAAGCGGAAAGCAACCTCAAGCCATGGGTTCGCTCCATTGCAGGAGCCAGAGGACTCATGCAACTGATGCCCTTTGTGGGAGAGCGTCTCCATCTGCAGTACTATCCATCTGCACCATACGATCCCGATCTTCTATTTTTAGCGGGATACAATGCTCGGCTCGGTACCGCCGAATTGCAAGCCCTTCACAAGCGTTTTGAAAAGCTGTCCGTCGATCATACCCTTCCTTTGATCATTGCGGGTTACAACGGAGGGCCTGAGGCTGTAGAGCGGTGGATGAAGCTGTACGAAAAACCCGTTACGTCGGAAGAGTTCGCCGAAGATGTCGGTTACACCGAAACGCGAAAGTATGTAAAACGCGTCTTGGGATACTTGATGGAATACCGCTACATCTACGGAGAATAATCTTCCCCCTCTTCCAGGTAGGTTAAAGGCTGCATGGGATAGCTTTGTAAAAGCTGAATCGAATCCGGAATCTTGCGCTCCCAAAGAGAAGCTGCGCCAACATTTTGTTGAAGCCGCTCCCAAAAGGTGGGACGCTTACGAATGTGTATTAACCGATAACGAGAGATATTTGCCTTGAGCGCCACGCGTTGTATCGCGTAGTTTAGATCCCCCATTTGATCGACTAAGTTGTGTTCCAACGCTTGTCGCCCCGTCCAAACTCGTCCACCAGCGACTTTTTCCACCGCGGATACAGGCATGCCGCGGCCACCGGATACAATTTGTAAAAAACGTTCGTATGTAACCGCCAAAAAAGACCGAAAACGATCGCGCTGAGAATCCGAAAAGGGGGACATTGGAGAGAAGAAATCTGCGTCTGGTCCCGCTTGCATGACCTCAGAATGAATGCCCCAATCTCGCGCCGCTTTTTCTACAACCAACTTACCGCCGACGACTCCAATCGAGCCGGTAATTGAACCGGGCAGCGCAATGATTTCGTGACTCACCGCAGAAAGATAATATCCTCCCGAAGCGGCTACAGAACTAAAAAAGGAGACCGTCGGCTTCTCTCGACCCAAGAGTTCTACCGAACGCGCG
>JAYYRF010000314.1:0-12135 GCA_036127535.1 Myxococcota bacterium
GGTGATGGATACGTCGCGTGCTCAATCGACAACAACGGATGGGATGGTTCCTTGAGTGTTGTGGGTGGTGGTGACTGCGATGAAACATCCGCGGATGCAGACAGTACGTTCCCCGGTGCGGCTGAGCTTGAGTCTACTGTAGATTGTATGACCGATTTTGACGATGATGGCTATGGCGATGACAACCCCAGCGTTTCGGCAACGGCCGGAACCGACTGCGACGATGATGACGATACCATTTACCCAGGTGCAAGTGAAGTACAAGGTGACGGCATCGATCAAGACTGCAATGGTGCAGATGAAGAGATCGTTGTCGAGTGGGCGGACGTACAGAGCATTCTGAGTAGCTGTATGGGCTGCCATGGTAACTCCGGGGGATTAACCATTACATACGATAATATCGTTAATGGTAGCCCTTCGAGCACCCCCGCTGTCGATGCCCAAACCGGATTGGGATATATCGAACCAGGCGATCCGGATGCGAGCTATCTTTGGCATAAAATCAACGGTACGCAAAGCTCCGTTGGCGGCAGTGGTGGTAAGATGGGTAATCTAAGTTCATCGCAACTCTCAACCGTTGAAGACTGGATTATTGGCGGCGCCCAGCCCTAATATCGCGTTTCAATTATCCCCTTGCTCTCGTTGGTCTGAGATGCGGCGTTTGCGTTTGCGCATTAAAAACCAGCGGAGCAAAAAGAGCATGTTTGGAAAGACCCGACCGATGAAAGCTCCGAATTTACCGTGGTATGTGAAAACATAGACGCGTTTTTTTGATGCGATCGCACGCAGCATCGCCCGGGCGGCATCGTCGGATTTCCACAGCAGTTTTTGGGGGCGCCGATCCTTCTTTTCCGGAATGAGTGTTCCGCGGTTATCCGTTCTGGATATATCGCTTTCAACATAACCAGGATGAATCGTCGTGCATGTTACACCGGTTCCGATTAATTCGAGGGATAGGGTTTCTCCAATTGCGTGCACCGCCGCCTTTGACGCGCAGTATGCGGCGCTTTTTTCCGCATAGATAAACGCGGCTACACTTCCGACCAGAACGATTTGTCCGCCGCTGCGCGCCAGGCTTGGTAACGCACAGCGCGCGGTTTGGGCGAGGCCGAATACATTGACGTCAAATTGTCGTCGCCAATCCTCTTGTGTCAGATCTTCGACTCGGCCACCGACGCTAAAGCCGGCGTTGGCGATGACGATATCGAGTTTTTTATATCGACGTTCGATTTCATCGATCGCGTCTTGCAGTTCTTCTTTTCGTGTCACATCACAAGGAAGTACGTATCCTTGGGCATCCAAGGATTGAATTTCAGCCAGAACGGACTCTAATTTCTCTCTTCTGCGTCCGGAGAGAACGATGACCGCTCGATTTCGCGCGAGTTCGACGGCAAGGGCTCTACCGATACCGCTTCCCGCTCCCGTGATCCAAACGATCTTGTTACGAAAGCGCATTTTTATCCGCGGAGAGCTTGAGAAACCACAGCAATGAGATTGAGCCAAGAGGGTTTGTGTTCAAAGGCCACGAGTCGTTTACCGATGCCGATGAGGTTCTTATGGTCGTAAAACCAAGCGGGCGTTGGTTTGAAAATAAACGGCCCTCGCATGACAGATTTGAGGGGGTGATCCAAGAGATAAGTGTTGTGAACGGTTCCAATACCCGATTCGATATCTTCGAGGGTATGACCTGGGTATGCGCCCCAGGTCGTCGTACACATTCCGTAGCTTACACCGTTCCAAGCATTGACGGCTACGGTTCCATATCGAAGATCGCGAATGGCTTTCTCCAGGGACGGAGCTTGGGACTTGGCGGTTGCGTCGTCGATGAGAAGATTGCAAGAGAGTGTACCCCAAATGTGGTCGTTGCAGAAAGGAACCACCTTTTCGAGGTAATCACTCGCAGACGTGGCATCGATCTTACTAACACATAAGATTCCACAGAAGGGTTCGACTTTGAACGCGTGCTCTCCGGGTTTGGCCGGCACTTCATTGAAAATAGTCCAAGGAATGGTTCCTTCTTGCTGATCGGAACAGATGATGGCTTCGGGATAGCGATCCAGATACCCCTGGTATCGTTCTTGGGTTCCGGGGTAGTAGGCTTTTTTGGGCGCCTTTTGACGCATATGCTTTTGAATCCGCGACAGGAGTGCATCTTTTTTGTCCCAACCGTCTGCGAGGAGAAGGATATTGCCCGAGTTGCAATTGTAACCGGTATTATGGGTGACCATGGATACGATATGCCGCGCTTGGTAATCAATTTGATGAGGCGTCCAATTGCCCGGTACGACGATAATGGGATCGATGCATCCGAGTTCAGACGTAATCGGTTTCTTAAGAATCGGCTCACTTTGGCGTGGCTTACCCCATACGATGGCATCGTGCGTGTGGTGAGAGCCGGTTATGTGTATGGTATCAACCTTTTCGTGGTTGCATAAGTACTGTCCCTCTTCGACATCTCCGTATACGACCGTCAAAAAGTTGCCCTCAATGAGCGCTCGGAAGGCACGGGCAACAAAGAGGCCCAGATAGTCATTCACGGGATTCATTTTTAGTATGCAGACTTCGTTTTCCACAAAGAGTTTGTAGAGACAGTCCATCGGGCCGATACTACCGGAGTTTCCGGCACCGAGAATCAAGGCGATTTTGGATTCCGATTTTTCGCGATAAATTTTCCCCTGCGTCGGTAGTGCACCGTCTTGAAGCCAAACTTCTGCGTCGAATCCACCGTAGAGTAATTTGTCTTTGATGTCCGTTGGAAAGACCTTGACTCTCCAGCGTCCATTTTCATCTTGATATTTTTTTAGTAACGGTGGCTGTCCCTTGTGCTTCATCGCATGAGCGAGCATGCGTAGATTGCGCATAACAGGCATAAATCCACCGATCCATTCCGCTCCTTCGTCGGGTTCTCCATTGTGTACCCCTTTACCTCGAAGATTGGTCATAACCCACTCCTCAGCGGCGACCTCGAGATCCGTCATGCATTCTCGGATGAGAACTTCTCGTCCTTCGGGCGTAACGTTCGGCCATTCCTTTTTGCCTTTTTCGAGCCGATTCAATGCTTTATCGATCTCTTCGAAGGGGGTTTTCGGCATTGGATTGGGAGGAGTGGGGAATTTCATGTTGGCTCCAATAAAGCAGTGAATGATGTATTTTTATGGACGGGACGTAATCGAACTTAATTGATCCAAAGGCTTTGTGCCGCTCGTTTTTGTTCGTTCCGATCACCGCCGTTCCAAGCGGTTCGCTGTGCGTGTTGGAGAGCTTGACCCAGCAGTGGTCCACGGGGGCATCCGAGTTCCAAAAGAAGCGTTGGCTGTATAGATGAGCGGATGGACTGACCCTCATGTATCCACCAATCAACGGACTCTCCATGTCCGAGGAGCAATAAGAGCGGCCAATGATAGGGTTTACTCTTTTGTAAGGCCATACCCCAGTCACCTTTATCTTTTGCGTTCGATAGAGAATGATGAGCGGTCTCAATGTCCTGCGGACCTTGTGTCCATATCTTTTGCAGTCCTTTCGTGTGTTTACACAAGGATTCGTGTACGCTCGGATCGGATAAAGACAACGCCAAGCACAACCAAAGACTCTGTGATAATGGTGTCAAAAGCATACCGCGTTGATGATAGTATTCCCAATGCTGCTGTACGGTATAAAAATCGGGATGGATGTTGCCTAGCCACAATCCGATGGCCCCCCACTCATGGAGTTTGTTCCATGCTTGTTGTGGGTTCGGTTCGGCAAAGAGCTTGTTCAATTCTCTTCCGAGTCTCTCTTTTGACAAATCCAAACCGGCTTGAGCGGAAAGTGCTCCCAGGAGAATACGCTTGGTTCCTTCCTCAAGTTTGAAATGGTATCGTGCAGCATAACGAGCGGCACGAACAATCCGGGTCGGGTCGTCGATAAAGCTGAGGCCGTGCATGACTTTCAGTTCTTTGGTTTTCAAGGAACGCATACCGTCAAAACGATCCAATAGCATCCCCCATTGTGAGCGATGAATGCAGATGGCCATGGCATTGATGGTAAAATCTCTTCGGAAAAGATCATCTTCGATGCTCCCCGGCTGGGTACTCGGTAATGCAGCTCGGGCGGGGTAGTGTTCACGTCTCGCTCGCGTGAAGTCAAACACGATATCGTTCTTCGTCGTCCAATGCGCCGCTTCGAACAATTGTTCTCTGTGCAAGTGACCGCCAAAGCGAAGTGCCAAAGCCTCGACAAAGGGGAAGATGGGGCCATCGACAATGAAGTCCAAGTCGAGTGGAGGATAACCGATCAGCATATCTCGGACGGAGCCGCCAACGAGATAGACGCGAACCTGTAATTCGTCTGCGAGCGTTGACATTTTGGTTAACCATTCTACATTGGAGCCCAGTTGGCTGATCCAATCTGTGGGGAACGATTGTGTGGACATGTGGGCGGGCGCAGATACCGTGTTTGTATAGCCAACAAGGTCTTCTCCATCGTATACAAGAAGAGCATTACAAGTGCTGGAGGACGATTTTTGTTGGACAGTTTGGGAGGACGCCTGTAGGGAAATCCGATCGATATTTTGTGCGATAATTGAAATGGGATAGGAGCCCAAATGTTTATCCATGGCCTCGTGAATCTCTTTTGCATGTACAACGCCAATGAACTCGTCGGCTTCTTTGAGGAATAGCGTTTTTGTTCCGAACTGTTTAAGATGTTCTTTACATGTTGAGATACGGTTTTGTGGAGCAACAATTGGAATCGGCTCAAGGATGTCCATGCCTATGTCCTTTTCAATCGATGTTGGAGAAATTGGAGTGTTTTATCCAGGGCTTTTTGGGTCGGATGCCCATCGGTATCGACAAGATCTTTGGTGAGTACGGAATGGGCGCTGAGAGGTATATGATGTGGATTGCCGAGAGAGGAGTCGATCTCAACGCTTTCGAACTGGTGAGGAAATTCCTCTTTGAGTCGGCTAAAACGTTGTCTCGGGCATAAAACATCATGGCTGAATCGCAATCCCAAGATCTGCAGTGTTTTCCTCTCTTTCGCCCTTTGAAGCGTTTCTGGAGACACATGTAAAGCGGTAGAACGAACAAAGGGAAGAGAGGGCTGCGAGAGTATCGGGGCAAGCATCCAAGGCTCAGCGAGAAGTCCAAGGGCGAAATTGCCCGTTAGACACATACCGATAAGTCCAATTCCCTTCTCCGAATCTTGCGCGTCAAGGTTCCGACAAAAAGAGCGAATCCAGTCGACAATAGGGCTGCTTCTACGTCCTGCCAAAACGGCAAACTCTTTGTTGATACAGACACGAAGAATTTGCTTGAGAGAGTCGCGGTATCGGAATGGTTGATTATCCTTTCCAAAAAGAGAGAGCAGATAGACGCGAAATCCAGCCTCCGCAATACGTCTCCCAAGGGTGAATGTCGCGGTATGAAGTCCGGGGATTTCAGGCAAGATAATGACGCTCGGTCCTTCGCCTTTTGAATACACGGTGCGTTGAATTCCATAATGCGTAGATGGAAAGGAGTGAAAATCACTAATATGCATGGAACATACTCGAAAAGCAGCCTGAAGTTCTATCTATCCGGTACCATGAGGCTTATCCAATTCTTCTTCGAAAGAGGAGGGGAAGACAAAGTATGAAGGCGGCGCTACCATTGCAGCCCGATGATTGCTTTTCCGTTGTGCTTTCGAGACAAGACTGCTCTTCCTTTGGAGGAGCGAGTTCGTAACGGCCGGTTTCATGAAAGTTGTTTACATACTCTCCCCACTCAATGAATTCCGTCATCGCCACGTCGGAAAAGTCTTCGACGGTGCCGGTTGCGATCCACATCTTACCCGTATATTGATCTTCGTTCCATCCGACCAAGTATGCGGTTCCGTCTTCCGGTAGGGTGATGTACTCCTCTATCCAAATCCATGAATCGGTTTGCGTGAAGGGTTCGTAAAAATCGCTGGGCTCGTCTTCGGGTGACAGCACGATGGCACCCAGTCCTTCGGGGACGTCGAAGGGCAATGCTTCTGCTTCGGGTAATCCGGGAGCGAGAAGAGCGATATGTGGCTTATAGTTCTCCAATCGATCGATTTGAGGAATGCCGCCTTGGATATATACCTCGAATCCGGCTGTTCCTTCGAAGTTTAGCCAAAGTTGATCGACCTCACATGTGATATCTTGGTATACCACAATGGATACATTGGGGTCATCGACGGCGAAAGAACCTTCGGAGTTCGGAAAGGTACCAAAACTGGGTTTATGAGCGAAGGAGAGGGTGGTTAGAAAGAGAAGCATTGCGTCCTCACAGACAAAAAAGTACGCTGCGATTGAAGTCGCGGGAGAGTGAAAAGGATGAGAGCCCTTTAAACAGGGATCCAACAGACAGGGCATGCTTCAAGAGCCAAGTGAAAGGCATTCCAATGGAATATAAACCTTTTTCACCACCGCGCGGCTCTGTAACCTCGATGTGTTTGATGGGAAGCCTCATGAAGCTTCTATATCCATCGAAAAGAGGTAGAGATGACGCGGGCCATTGCCAAAATTGGCTCGATACCGTTTCAGAATCGTAAATAGCAAGGCTTAGGGTCGAATTATGCACTTCCTTTTGGGGAAGATATCTTTTGAAGCAGCCGTATGAAGGCTTGTTAGAGTGATGTATCTGTTCAAGGACTCTCAGAATAAAATGAATGTTGTTTCTTTGTACGAAACAGAATGTTGTCAACGCAGATGTACGTCGTTTGAAATCTCTTTGTCTAAACGGATGGGGGAGTAGGAGACGCAAGAAGGGAAGTGTAGATTTGAACCACGCGCACGGAACGATAGGCTTTGTGAGGTTGGTTGAGACGAGTAAGGGAGCCCGATTACCCGATGGAAGGGTAAAGCTTCGAGCAATCGTCGCGAATGAAGGAAAGAGGTAACATTTAGAAAAAAACATAGCCCTATCAGCTATCTCTTTCTTTCAAAGTGCCAATAGAAAGAAAAATTATTTTTTTCTAGCCATACCCTATCGAAGTCTGTTACTATTGACATGTAAACACTTGACACGTCAATAGTAAGGATCGGTATGTCACCTGCAACTGCTTTTCAAATTAAATTTCGTTCGGAACCGCTTATACCTGCTAAACCCTTTCTCAAATGGGTTGGTGGTAAACGGAAAGTGATTCCGGAACTTGTAAAGGATATGCCGAGTGTCTTTGGACATTACTACGAGCCATTTTTGGGTGGTGGTGCATTGTTTTTTTACATGCGATCGAATGGACTACTACTCGACAACGATATTACCATATCCGACATCAATCTCCGGTTAATCCGAACGTATCGCGCTGTAAGAGATGATGTAGAGGGACTCATCGATCGTCTTTCCTCTTATACTCTTCAACACAGCAAAGAGTTTTTCTACGAACTTCGCGCCACCGATATCGATCGGAAAAAATCTGACACAGACGTTGCTGCATGGATGATTTATCTCAATAAAACCGCTTTCAATGGTCTTTATCGCGTGAATAAAAAGAATCGTTTCAACGCACCCTTCGGAAAGTATAAGTCTCCCAACATATGTGACGAAGTCAATCTACGCGCCTGTAGCCAAAATCTTCAAAACGTTCGTATCAAGCACGCGTACTTCGATCACATGCGCGACGAAATCCAGTCCAAAGACTTCGTATACTTTGATCCTCCCTATATTCCCCTCTCTGTCACCTCCTCTTTTACATCCTACACTCAAAATGGTTTTGGATCCTTGGAGCAGCGTATGCTGCGAGATCTCGCCATTGATATAAAGGAAAAAGGTGCCTTTGTCACACTCAGTAACTCTAATCACCCCTTCGTTAGGGAACTGTATACCGGTTTCCGTAAGCGCGTCATACAAGTTGGTCGGGCGATCAACTGCAAAGGAAGTTCTCGTGGAAAGATTGGAGAATTACTGATTAGCTAATCTCCCCCCCTGAGAGGCCGAAGCCAACAGTCCCCCTTCGGCCTCTCTTTTTTTTTTCTTGAGAAATTACTCATCTGTACCACTTCCTGAGATAAAAGATTATGTTTTATGGGTGAACAGGGGAGTCTTATGAATAAGAAATCCGATATCATCGAAGATGGCAAGCCTCGGATGGGTCTTTGGTATGGCGATATCCGCAATGTTGATCCGCGGGCCTATCACAAAAATTCGCTGCACAAGTTGATTCAACCGCTGCGAGAGAAGCGCTGGCAGTTTGTCGGTGTCTATACATCCGACATCATCCTCGGGATGGCCATTGTTCATGCCGGTTATATTGGAAACGTTTTTTGTTATCTTTTTGATCGAAAACGCAAAAGTCTTTGGGAAGTCTCCCGTTTGGCTCCCTTGGGAGCAGGGATTCGGATTGATCGGAACGTTTATCGCGGCGTTACTTCATATCACGCCGATCATGAACGCGTTCGTTTTGACAGCCGCATTCCGGAAGGCGTTCGCACCATTGACGTTCGACTCAAGGATAAAAATCAAGACCTCGATGTCCGTTTGGAGGTTTCTGATGATATGCAACTGCATCCCCCTCTGCAAATTGTTACTCCGACATCCGGTGATGATTTTACCTTTACACACAAGGTCAATTCTCTCCCGGTTTCGGGATTCGTTCGCCTGGGAGATCGACGTTGGAGTTTGCAAGATGCGCGTTGCGCCATCGATTTTAGTGTCGGTTACCCTGCCCGAGAAACTTTTTGGAATTGGGTTTCTCTATGCGGGAAGACAAACGATGGCACAGACATCGGTATCAATGGGGTCGCACCGATTTTCCATAAAGAATACAACGAAAATATTCTGTGGCTTGCGGAGAAACCGTTCAAGCTCTCGGAGCTTATTTTCGATTACAATCAGGAAAACCCGATGGATCCTTGGAAAATATACACAGAAGATCGAACGCTTTCTTTGACATTCACACCTGAGGGAATCCGAAAAGAGTCTTTGAATTATCGTTTGGTAACCTCTTCTTTTCAGCAACCCTTTGGAGCCTTTGAGGGCTCCTTTACCGAGCCTTCAGGTCGCATACACGAACTATACGCAGCGGGAGTTGTGGAAGAGCACTTTGCTCGCTGGTAGGAGGTAGGATGAAAAAGATCGCATTACATTGGCAGATCTTGATTGGAATGATCATTGGTGGAATCTTGGGGTTTTCCTTCAACGCCTTTGGTATTGAAATCACTTGGCTGAATACCTTGTGTGGTTTTATCGGAGATCTCTTTATCCGTGGGCTACGCTTTGTGGCCGTCCCGATTGTCTTGTTCTCTTTGATCGTGGGTGCCGGTGGTCTTGGGGATATCAAAAAATTGGGCAGTATCGGACTGAAAACCTTTCTCCTTTATCTGTGTACAACCGCGGTTGCGATATCGATCGGTTTGCTCCTCGCAAATCTTTTGCAGCCGGGTGCTTCGTTACCCGCAGACTTACAAGCGAAGCTGATTGCGGAGGGAGGAGCGGGCGCAACGCAAAAAATGGAGGCTGCACAAGCGCCGAATTTTTTGGATACGCTTCTCAACATCATACCGATCAATCCCTTTGCTGCTTTGGCAGAGGGGAAAATGCTACAGATCGTTTTCTTTTCGCTGATCATTGGCATGGGCATCAACCTCTTGCCCAAAGAAAAGGGAGAATCCATTTTACGTGTTAGCGATGCCTTGAGTGAGATTTTCATCAAGTTTGTTCAGATTTTTATGTACACCGCACCGGTTGCCGTCGCCGCACTGCTGTTCAAAGTGTGTGCATCGCTCGGACTCGAAGTCTTATCGGTTCTGCTGCTGTATTGCATCGTCGTTTTACTCGGTCTTCTCCTGATGATTTTTGGGGTGTATCTTCTGCTGGTCAAGCAGTTTTCTGCGATTCCGCTGGCACAATTTTATCGGGGGATCGCACCAGCACAACTTTTGGCCTTCTCCTCTGCCTCTTCCGCTGCCACGATGCCCCTCACGCTACAGTGTGTTCAAAAAGAACTCAATGTTTCCGAGGAAGTTTCGAGTTTTGTCATCCCACTCGGAGCCACCGTCAATATGGATGGCACAGCCCTTTACCAAGGAGTGGCCGCGATCTTTATTGCGCAATTGTACGGTATGGATCTATCCTTGTCCGATCAAGTCACGATTGTTTTGACCGCAACCTTGGCCTCGATTGGAACCGCAGGTGTACCCGGTGTTGGCATGATCATGTTGGTTATCGTATTGCAGAGCATTGGTATGAGTCCCGAAAATATGGCGGGCGGTTTGGCGATCATCTTCGGGGTCGATCGCCTTTTGGACATGGCGCGCACCGTATGCAATGTCACCGGGGACTGTACGGTTGCCGCTGTTGTGGCGCAGTCCATCTCTTCGGATGCCGGTTCCACTGCTCCATCGGAAACGTAGATGTCCATCAAATGTTGGTCGGAGTGGGTGGAAAAGCGGAATCGCCTCCGTTCTCGCGACATCCAAAGCCTACTGGATGGAACCCACCTGCATGAAAATGGCATCTTGCAACTGTCCGATAACTGGGGTGGAAGTGAGCGATACGAGATTGCATTGGCGATGTATGGACGTTTACCGGAATACCGTAATGAGCAAAAAGTACTGGATCTGCGCTGGATACCTCTATCTCATCTAACGGTTTCTGGGTTCTCTGTCCTGGAGGAATTGTATCTGCATGACAATGGTCTTTCTGAAATTCCGGAGTCGATTTCCCAACTTCGAAGACTTCGGGTTTTGAGTTTGGGGCGCAACCAAATTTCCCAACTGCCCCGTTCATTGGTCACGATGTGGCTTTGTTTTCGACGCTTGATTTTGGGAGAAAATCAAATCGCCGAACTTCCCTTTGAGGAAGAGGAGATGCTGATTGAGCATGGTTCCATCGGATCAAATCCCTTGAAGGAGCCCGTCGGGACGCGTTGGATGAGTCGTAATTCGGTGGCGGATGCCGTTTCAAAGATCCGCACCTTGCTTACCCCCATACCCGGCTGTGCGAAGGACATTGCTTCGATTCAGATTGAGCGCGTTATCGCTTTGTGTCGGCAGCTAGAAGAACCGACGATTTACGAGCGACTTTTTGAGGGATATACGCTCTCAGAGGGTATTCTACAGCATCCGAACCGACGCAATCCTTGGGAGCGCGAAGCATTGGAGTTACTGCGGACAGGTTTGCCGCGTGAAGTCATGCTGGCACCATCATTCTTTGGTTGATCTCTACTCGTTTCTTTGTTCGTCGATGAAGGTCTCTGCCTTTTTACGACCGTCCTGCATGGCTTTGATGGCCAAACTCAGGGCAAAATTTTCCGGAATGGGCATGTCTCCAAGATAGGTTACAACCCACTCCATATCTACAAAGCGCATCCCGTTATCGGTGGGAAGAAAAATGGATAGAGCATAATCTTGATCGATGACGAGCCAGTCTTGGTTACTGGTGCCTGAGGATGTCATCCATCGTCTCTGTGCAACAAAAGGACGTTCATCGATGTAGATCCACTGGTACTGACCCTTGATAGAAGATTCTACCTCGATGCCGAGAGGGAGGATGTTCTGAAGATTGGCTTCGTATTCGACGTGTGTGCATTCTTGTTGGACAAAGCAGTCGAGATCCCCATTCCAGGTTCGTTCGAAGTAACCGTAGGAGCCCGGTGAGAGTTCCATCGGATCGGTGGTTAATAGAACCGGTATTAAGGTCTCAATGGAATGGTGTATATCCGTTGCAACTGCAGCACCAACCAAGCCTTCCAGCGAAATATCTTCCGACATCCCCAAATCTAATATCGCTTCTCGGGACAAGTTTTCGATTCGGTAACCCTCGGAGACAGCTTCCCGATTGGATGCTATCCAATCTTGTAAATTGCCTGTACCTTGTTCCATATAGAGAGGATCTTCTTGTGAGAAATGTTCGAAGAGGTATGATCCGAGAAGATCGAGATCTTTGGGCGCATCGGGAATGGTACGGCAAGCGAGCAGAAAAAGAAGTGTAGGCATAGTGAACCCCAATGGTTCAATTATACTGACTTCGAATGTCAATTCCAAAGAGGAAGATGTTTTTAGTCTCCATCCTTAATGCATTCGATGAAGTAGTCGCTTAGACAGGAGGCATCTCCAAGTGAGCGAACGATGAATTTATAGGAGCCTCCGTCTTCTACGAAACACGTTCCTCCTCCCTCAACGGTTATCAGTTCTCCAGCAGGGATATTGTATGT
>JAYYRF010000315.1:0-3780 GCA_036127535.1 Myxococcota bacterium
CTTGGTGAAATCGACCGGCCAACGTATAGGGACGCGAACTCGATTTGAACCAGCTTCGAACGCGCTGCGCATCATGCTCTGCACCCAAAATACTCGTATGCCAATCCGATGCCATAAACGTAGCAAACCCTTCGTTTAGCCACAATTCTCGCCAAGAGCGACACGTAAGTAAGTCACCATACCACTGATGAGCGAGCTCGTGTGCGATTACGTCTTGCGGACCGTTGTTGGTTTCCGGAAACATCGATGTCCGCAGGTACCGATCGTTCATGATGGTCGCCGTCGTGTTTTCCATGCCGCCATAGATGAAGCGCTGAACGAAGATCTGGCGATAGTTCTTCCACGGGTATGCAACGCCGGTTCGATCGGTAAAGTGCGTGTGCATAGCGGGTATGTACTCCATGACGGCATCGGCTTGTTCTTTGGGCGTTCCGGGCGCAACCCACACTTCATTGAGTCCGGAACCGTAGACGTCATATGGAGCCGCCGCGACCATCACCAAGTAATTGACCATGTTCACACCGCTGTTGGTTAAAATTTTCCAGCCTTCTGGCCCTTTGATATCGCCTGTGTAAACAAAGCGGTCGTTCGGATAATCCCAACTGGGGAACCAATGGCGATTGTACTCATTCTCGCCTTGCGACCACACTTCGGGATACGTATCCGTCGTACCCTCTCCGCCGCGAAAGTGTAAACCAGCACGTGGTGTGGCGCTGTACTGGATTTCGACCTCAGCGCGTTGTCCGACCCCCTCTACAATCAGAAGCTCTCCTTGGGTTCTCCAATCGAGTTTCTTCCCGTCTGTCTGAACAGAATCGATGTTAAGAGCAACTTGATGCAGCACCAAGGGTCCCTCAAAGAGACGCTCGACACCGAGACGTGCGGCTCCAAATACGCGCTCTTCTTCGGGTACCAACGTGAGATCCAAATGCAATGTTTGCAAATCAAAATTTCGATCCGGCCCCGCCATTCCTCTCGGGTCAGGTGCGATGGGCTTGGCAAAGGCCATTGAAAGTAGCAGTGTTGAGGCGAGCATCGCTCCTCCAAAAGTTCTCTTTATTCTAAGCTAATGGGGTAATAAAGACTGTTTGAAGCGTCAATTTGTCGTATACAACATTGACGCAATTTTTGCAGTCTTCGGCATCCACCCGGTTCTATCCGCAAATAAAATGCCGTAACTCGTACTGCTGTACCACGAGCAATTCCGGTACACGTGAATCGAATCCTTCAGAACGTTGAAAAAAGTGCTTTTCATTCTGTCAACCTCGTATATTCGTGAACCCGTTGCCAGATCTTCTGAATGCCCATTTGACCCAAGAGACCGATTGCGATGTGGGAAGAGATCGAAAGATCGAAAACATGGTTGTTTATTTTTGGAAAACAGTACACTATACTAAGTCAATGATTCCTCTCTTTGGAGTACTCCATGAAAAAAATATCGTCCTTGCCCATCTTGTTGGGAAGCATGCTGTATTCACCCCAAAGTCTTGCGCAAGAATCCATCCAAATTGCAAAAGCTCTCGGCCTATCCAAACTCTCAGAAAGCTATCTATTGAGCGAGCAGATTGCAGAATCCATTCAAGAAAAAACACAAACGCCTACGGGTATCTTGAGCGGAAACTCCTGTACGGAGGTCGCATGTCAGGTAGACAAAGCAAAGGAAGCCGGCGCGCAGATGCTGATCACCGTGGAAATTACACCGGTCAAAAAGAAGTACCGGGCGACGATCGGCTTCCACAATACAGAGACGGGCAAAACCCTCTATTCGAAACGCGTCTTTAATGCTTCTCTTGCCGGACTCAAAGAGATCCTGCCCGAAACGGCATACAGCTCCGGTCAGAAATACATCGATCGCACTCTCGAGAGTAAAACATCCGATACGATCACAACAGAGAACACCGAAACCGATTGGTTTGATAACGAAAAGGAAGAGGGAGTCACAGAGGGAGTCGCAGAGGGAGTCACAGAGGGAGCCGCAGAGGAATCAACCGAGACCGAAGAAATGCCGCCCCCTCCGGCTCCTGTCCTCACCCTCTCCACTCTTCCTTTTGAAGGTCTACGCGTCCGTTCAAGCCTCAAGCTCGGATATTACGGCTACAACCAACGCTCGGAGGAAGCCCGAAACTTTATCTCTCCCAACGTTGAATTTCAAACCGTCCTACCCGATATTCAGATCGAAGCCGAGTACTCTTTGCTCAACAATATGATTGGTGTCGACGTTCATGCCGGGATCGCTCCCTTTGGATACAGCCTGCAAGATGATACCTCTACGCAAACGATCACCGATCTCAAAGTCGGGGCTCGATACCGATATGTGCTAGACGGCATAACGGTAGAGGGAGGATTGGCATACCAAGCGTCCAACGGCATCGGATTTCTTTTTACCAACAACCGAACCAGTGTCGGTTCCAGCACCAAAGATCTGAGCGGAGTTGCCTTGAGAACGGGTTTCATCACCCAAGCTTCCAACATGGACATCCGCTTGGAGGTCTGTGAAACCTTTGCGCCGATCCCCGTACACACCCAAATCAATCTGCTTGTGGAGGGGGCACTTGCCCCCATGTCCGGAATGACGCTCACATTCAACGGGGGAGCCGGCCTGGATTTACGCCACTTCGACTTTGAAAATCAGGGAGAAACAGCGGATATATTTGATCTGCAGGCAAATGTGTTTGGCGGTGCCGGGCTCAAGTTCTAAATCGAATTCATCCGTAAAATGCGCACCTTTCTTTGCCCTGCAGGTGCAAGATCAATCCAAAAATGGAACCGATACCGGTAACGTCGGTCTAGGCACTTAACCCCTGCCCCCCAAAGCGATGACGTTACAAAGACTTTCCATGCTACTCGGTCTGCTATGCGGACTCCTCGTTACCGAAGCGATATTTTACATTCGCGATGACGGTGCCTTCCCACACGTTAATTTTTATGTACACGATACATTTCTCGGCGTCCGTTTGAAACCCCATGCGAAGGCGCGCATTCGATTCAATCAAAACCCCATCACCCGTGTTCGGATTAACGCCTCAGGATACCGAGGCCCTGATTTCCCTCCTCGCTCCGACTCGGAAATTATTGTCGTGGGGGACTCTCAAGTCTTCGGCCTCGGCGTCGAAGAATCGGAGACCTTCTCTGCGCGGCTCGCTGAATACACCGGTCGCTCCGTCATCAATGCCGGCGTCCCGACCTATGGCCCGATCGAATACTCCGCCGTTGCCACCGACCTCATCGCAGAACGGAAACCCAAAACCCTAATCTACACCATCAACTTCGCCAACGATCTCTTCGAACGCGATCGTCCCAATCGAACACGACATGCGATATGGGACGGATGGGCGGTTCGGATCGAAACCGCTCCCGACTATACGATACCGTTTCCCGGACGGGAATGGCTATATCAAAAGTCTCACGCTTTCTATGCGCTGCGCCGCTATCTCCATTCCACCCCCTCCATCGGTCGCACGGGATATCCCTCTGAAGGTACTTGGCGAGACATCATCGATAAAAGCCAAGTCGCAAAAAACCCGAATCCAGTCTTTCAAAGCCGTCATCAAACGCTCGATCAGATAGAAGGTCAGCTCACCAACATTGAGCGCGAAATCAACCGAGAAATTCGCGATTATCACCCAAACAAAGAACACTCGGATCGCATGCTCCACCTCGCCAAAGGTTCGCCGGGCGATATCATTAGCGAATTGTACGGAGAAGAGAGTCGAGACATCGAAGTGACAGCCAAAATGATCGCCCAAGGCATGCGTTTTCGAGAAGAGACCATACAGCTGC
>JAYYRF010000316.1:0-22333 GCA_036127535.1 Myxococcota bacterium
TAACTGGAAGAGAAACGCTTTATCTTGTCCGAGGAAACATAGAAAGATGTATCACTCATTTCCAGTGGTCGAAAGATATTCGCCTCAAAGAAGGCGCCGAGCGATTCGCCCGACACGCGCTCCACAAGGGCTCCTAAGACATCGGTGGACACACTATAGTGCCACTTTTTACCCGGCTGAAACAACAAAGGATGCTGTGTCAGTTTTTCCATCATCTGCGTATTACTCGCACTGTACAGCGGATGATTTCGGTTGTACATCTTGTCGACGGGCGTATTGCTAAAAAATCCGTAGGTCAGTCCGGCGGTATGCGTCAATAAGTGCCGAACGGTCATCTTTCGTTTCGGCTTTCCTTTGCGGTGTACTTTTAATCCTTTTAATTCAGGCAGATATGTCTCCGCCGGCTCATCCAAACGAATATCGCCACGCTCTACCAATATCATGACCGCGACCGACGTCACCGGCTTCGTCATGGAGAAAATTCGGAAGAGGGTGTCGGTTTGCAAAGGTGCCTGATCTTTTATATCGCGCATCCCCTGTGCATCGAGATGAATAATCTCTCCCTTCCACGAAACCATCGTCACCGCACCCGCGATTGATTTTTTTTGTATCAGTTTCTTCACGGCTTTGGAGACCGCGGCAATCTTCTTTTCGGAATGAACCGCTGACGATTCGTCCGCATAGCTCGGCGCCGAGGTCATCCCCACTGAGAGACATGCGAAAACAATCATTCTAAACAGCACCTTCATACCTTCCTCCGGAGTGAATCTTCTTATTGTGAAACCGCTTGCGACACACTGCCTTCCCAGCGATGAGTCCTTTGCTCTCTTGGTGGGTATAACCCGTCGAAAAACGAGAAGACGATATCAGGCGATGGATTGTCTTTGGACGACATCGCTTCTCTTGAATACAACCTGTGTGAACCCAAGGAAAAGAGATGAGCAATTATCGTTTTGGACTCGCGATCGCGAATCACCACAGCACCATTCACGGTATGCCAAGTACCATCATCCCTCCGGCCGATCCATCATGGTGGGAAGGACTAACGCCTTTTTTGACCGATAGATACGATACGCCCACCGTAGAAAAAGAGGCGGTGCAGGCCGGATTTCTCCCCTTATTTCTTTACTGGAAAGGAGAGCATATCTTTCACTACATGCACGGTGAACGCGTGGCGCTGCGGAATGCTTTTTACCGTCGGCACATGCCCCGAGAGCACCCCATACACGCCTATGCAATTGGACCAACTCAAGAGGACAGGCTCCCTTCTCACAACAGCAAAGGAGATCCCTTTCTCGGGTATGGTGGTGATTACTGGATGAATGAACTGTGCCGCAATCCCGCTTTTTGGGAAGGACTACACAAAGCCGGTACCCGAGGCCTTTTCGTGATCGAAATTGGATGCGAGCACAGTGTAACCTTTCAAGACTACACGTATGAATTATACGGAATTCACTCTTCTCCGGCATGGTATTTGATCGTGGCAGATCTGCGTCGAGAAGAGTATTTTTCTTTGGAGCGCGTCTACCCAAGACCGGAAGATCTGCCCGCACCAAAGCGAGATGAGGACGTCGATGCGGAGAGATATCTCGAAAGCACCTTGCACTTTTATGATCGCTACAAAGATCAAATGATAACGGAAGCGATGAACAACCCCTATCGAGAAACCATCACTGCGGCGGAACTCCACCGACCAGAAGAGCCTTGGTATGTTTGGTAGGACTTTAGACAGGCTTTTTACTGAAAGTTGAGTGCGAACCCCGGAGCCATCCCGCTGGGTACGCATGAACCACCGTCGACAACCAAAACCTCTCCGTGAATGTAGCTCGCGGCATCGGAACACAAAAAGACCGCAGCATTGGCAATGTCCTTCACTTTTCCAAATCGGCGCAGTGGAATTCCGCGAATCATCTTTTCCTTCTGCTTGGGCGGTGCCAAACGCGCCATTCCTTCGGTATCCGCTATCGGGCCGGGTGCGATTGCATTCACACGAATCCCGAGAGAGCCCCACTCTAGCGCCAAACTTCGCGTCATGGAATCGACAGCGGCTTTGGCCGCCGCCGCATGGGTTTGTAGCGGTGTAGCACCATAGTGAAGTGTGGCCGATATATTCAAAATATGCCCACCATTCTTCTTGAGGTATTTGTCAAATGCCGCTTTGGATACGTTGTAGGTTCCCAATGTATCAATGGCAATGACCGTTTTAAAACCGTTGTAAGAAAGAGCTGCCGCCGGTGCTAAAAAGTTTCCGGCCGCACCGTTGACGACGATGTCGATTCTCCCGAACCGGTCTAGCGTCGCTTGTAGTGCCGCTTCAACTTTTTCTGGTTCTCGAACATCTCCTGGTGTTGGTAAGCACACGCGACCGGTATCATCGGATAATCGCTGTGCGGCAGCAGACAAGCGATCCGCCTTTCTCCCCATGATCGCGGCGTCGGCGCCGTGTGCCATCAATTCTTGGGTAATACCATAGCAAATGCCAGAACCGCCACCGGTTACAAAGGCGACCTTCCCTTTCAAAATATCGTCTTTAAAAACACTCATTTTTCCCCTCTTGCTTACCGACAATCTAACCGAAAAAAGGCTTCTTCCCATAAGAAACACACAGAGTGATATGTATTTTACAACTCCAACGTTATTCAGCAAATCTACATTTGAGGTGTGTGGTGATATCATTTTTTTGCTCAACCACCAATTCAAAAATCGCAGAGCCGATAAAAGAATACGAACCCTCTCCGACCCACTTTATCTACATGCCCAATGTTGGGCATCTCGTTTGGAACACGGACAACGACGAAAGCACGCTCACCCGCGGTGTATAGACCAATTGATGACCCGAACGATTTTGTGGTATTCCTCACGCCGTAGATTGGTGGCTTGACGACCCAGCGCTTTCACAATCATCCTTCATCGAAAGCACTTACCGCAAGGAATCCATCCCCCCAAAGCAACTGTCTATCTTGTAAAACGGTATGAGATGATATTTGGTTCCCAAGATGTTAGTACTGGGATACCCGTCCTATTTCTTGCTTTTAAAACATGTCCGCAAAGAGCTATAACGATTTATTGAATCAATTAGACCTTCCCAAAGAAAAGGAAGAGCAGCTTGTTGCATTTTTACACTCCCTTCGCAGTGACGAAGAACTTCTTTCTTTCATCTTGAATATGAACCGCACACCGGTTCCTCAGAAACTCGAAAGCATCTGCACCAATGCGACAATGGACATGTTCCAAACCGAAAGCGACGGCAATACCGATACATCCCATGACATATCCAAAGAGACCTATGACTTCTTCGCATCAGCCAATACCATCGATGTGATCACCGATCGGTTTGCGGACGAAGAGAGCGTTGATGAATCGAACCCGTTACCCGATCAAACGCAAAAACGGAGCGGAGAAGAATCGCCATCAAACCGCCAGTCTACTACCATGCTTGGGAAATACATCGACTTGGGTCGTCTGGGTATCGGCGGTATGGGAGAGGTTCGAAAAGTGCGCGATGAATCTCTAAAACGCACCATGGCCATGAAAATTATACACAGAAAGCTTCTGATGAATCGACAGGCGATCAGTCGCTTTGTCGAAGAAGCACAAGTGTGTGCACAACTCCAGCATCCAAATATCGTGCCCGTACACGAACTGGGAAAACTGCCCGATGGGCGTTTGTACTTTACGATGAAGGAGATTCGCGGAACCGAATTTTCCAAGCTAATCCGAGCCGTCCACCAAGTATCGGAACCGCACCTTTGGCATACTACACCCGACGGTACCAGTTTTCGTCGTCTTATCCAAATCTTTTACACCATTTGTGAAACCGTTGCTTTCTCCCATTCGTTGGGTGTCATACACCGCGATCTCAAACCCGAAAATATTATGATTGGCGGTTTTGGCGAGGTATTGGTCGTCGACTGGGGAATCGCCAAGGTCTTGGGTGTTTCCGATGATGCCGACGATCACGTTTCGACCAGTCGCTCTATCGACAATTGGATGGTTACACAACTGGGATCGATCTCAGGAACCCCCTCCTATATGTCTCCGGAACAAGCCCGAGGTGACACAAAAAATATAGGGGAACATGCAGATATCTACAGTCTTGGTGCAATTCTATACGAAATCCTGTCGGGAAAACCGCCATTTTTAGGTCGTTCTGCGATAGAGATTTTGGAAAAAGTCAAACGCACAGCCCCTCCTGTCCTCGTGTCTCCTCCCAAGGAAGACTCCGACGAAGACTCTCTCGAATTCGAAAATAAAATGCCCGATATGCTCGTCAATATTTGCCAAAAAGCAATGCAACGAGAAGTCGAAGATCGACACGAAAGCGCAGAGCAACTCGCACAGGAAATTTTAGCGTGGCTAGATGGTGCTCAACGTAGAGAGAAAGCACTCGCTGAAATGGAGAAAGCGAGCATGATTCGTAAAGAGTCGCGAATGCGAAAGGAAGAATCTAATTATCTATGGTCACAAGCCAATCGTCTCATCCAGCAGATGAGAACCCAAGACACTTCTGCATGGCTACTTTGGGAAAAAGCGCAAAAAAGTCGAAAAGAGCATTTACTCTTAGAAACCCAATACCAACACTGCCTGCGAGGGGCGTTGGTATACGATCCCGAGATTGCCGAGGTTCATCATAAACTGGCCAATGAGATTATGGATTCTCTGACGCACGCAATTGCCAAAGGCGACCGCGCGCGGAGAGAATCACTCTTACTCGAGTTCAAAGAACATTGTCGATATTTACCATCGGACACGCGTGAGACCCTGCAAAAAGAGTTTGGTCGTATCACGCACCACTCTCTTCGTGTCCAACGCGCAAAGGGCGGCCCATTGATCGGCCATCAAGATTCCAAACAGAAAATCCGCGCGCTTTTGTCGAGCCCGAAACAAATCGTGTCATTAATCGGCCCCGCTGGCATCGGCAAATCGCGTTTGGCGTTAGAGCTCGGACATGAATTTCACATAAAAGAGGCCTATGTTTGCGATCTGACAGAAGCAACCGATCCAATCGGTATACTCAGACTCGTCGCGCAGACGCTTCAATTGCGATTATCAGAGGAAGATCCCACGATACAAATCCGCCGATTTCTCTCTAAAACGCCTCTATTGTTGATACTCGATAATGTAGAGAGAGTTGCAATTGAAGCCGGTGTTATCGTGCAGGACTGGTTATCTATATCCACCTCGCTTCGCGTAATCGTCACCAGCCGCGTTCCCCTCCAAATTCCGGAAGAGGTCTGTTTTTCGGTTCCGCCGTTGCAAACCCTAGAAGCGATGGAATTGTTTATGAGACGCGGACAGCAAATCATAGACCATTTTACACTCACGGAGGAAAACCGCTTGACCATTGGAAGAATCGTCGAAAAGCTCGAGTACCTTCCTCTGGCAATCAAGTTAACAGCCGCCCGACTCAATCGATTTTCCGTCACCCAAATCGAGCGCCAATTGCAAGAACGCTTCTCGTTGGTACAATCGGACGTTGGTGATGCGCGCGCACTGCATACCGCTCTTGATTGGTCTTGGGAACTCCTAAAACCATGGGCAAAGGAAGTACTCTCGCAAGCAAGTGTTTTCCGAGGAGGCTTTAATGACAGTGCTGCAGAACACGTTCTTCTCTTTCATTCCCAAACCGAGACGCCCGATCAAAAGGAAATCCTCCGGGATCTTTGTCGGAGCCAACTAATTCAGACGGAACAAAGTGCGGACGGCCAAACCCGATATAAAATTCTCGAATCGATTCAACTGTATATGCGCGAAAAAGGGTTGTCCCCTACGGAAAAATGCTTCGAAGAACAGGTCAAAATAGAGACCGAAAGACGTCATGCGAAGTATTTTGCACGATTTGGAACCGACGACTACCTCGCATCTTTGGATGCCTTTGGCGGGAAACAGAAATGGAATACCTTAGCCGTCGAATTGGATAATTTGGTTGCCGGTACACGGCGCGGAAGCGGGGAACATGCCGTGCTCTGTTGTCTGGCTGCACTCCGAATTTTAAAATGGCGCGGTCCGATCTCGCTCGGCGTTCAATTGGCAGAGGAGCTTTTGGAGAGACCCGAGCTGTCGATGCATCATAACAAACTGCTACAACTTGAAAAAAGCAAACTCCTGCTCTTGGTCGGACGAACGGAAGAGGCCTACGCGAGCCTTCCTGCCAAACATACTTCTCCTGGCGATAAGCTCTCCAAAAGAGACTCTCTTTTCCAGGCGCGTCTCCATCTCGAATACGGACTCCACCATCACCAAGCATCGAAGCTTGATTCCGCCATAGAAGAATATGAAGCCGCTTTGTCCTTATATGAAACATTTGATTATCGCAAAGGAGAAGCAGAAACCTACAACAAACTGGGAAAGATTGCTCTTGCGCAAAACAAGTTTGAAGCCGCCTTGGTTCATTTTCGAACCGCATGTCAGCTAGCAGGAGAAATCGGCTACGACTCTCTTCGAGGCGGCGCGCTCGGAAATATGGGGGTGGCATACGACTCACAAGGAAACAGTGAAGAAGCGTTGCTGCATTATCAGCAGTCAGTCGCCATATTTCGAGAATTACGGGAGAGAAGAGGAGAAGGAATCTTTTTGGGCAACATCGGTATCATTTATGAAAGCCAGGGCAAAAGCGAGGAGGCGCTGGTGCAGTACAAACGCGCTCTAAAACTCAGCCGGTTGATGGAAGATCGCAAAAGTGAAGGAAACATCCTCGGAAATCTCGGCAACGTCTACCAAATGATGGGGCGTTACGAAGAAGCACTGCGTCACTTGCAAGACGGACTCACCATCATGACAGAAATCGGATTTAAACGGGGCGAAGGGATCATTCGATGTCAAATCGGAGAACTCCTTCTTCTCCTACATCGTTCGGGGGAAGCCAAAACGTATTTGATCGATGCAATTCATATTTGTGAAGAGGCCTTTCCCATTTGTGCCGGATCGGCGTATGGATCGTTGTCCTTAATCTATGCTGAGGAAGAAAATCGTTCTGAGGCATACCAAGCACTGCAAAAAGGGGAACCGTTGGTTCTGGTAGAGCCGAAATATCGAGCGACGTTTCTATGCCGCAAAGCAACGGTTTTCCATCGCTTTCGCGAATGGGAAAACGCGCAAAAATCGCTTCGAGAAGCAGAGGAAATCGCACGTAGCCTACAACTGCACGCAGGACCGCTGGTGTCCTTAATTACACAAACCAAAACGCGTTTAAATCCCGTTTGATATCGGACTCCACGCGAAAGGCTCCTCCCAAATACGACCGATACCGCAAAGGAATTTTTCTGAAATACCGATATATCAATACCGCTCATATAGGATGTAACATGTCAATTCTTCCACACTTCCTCACCCTCATTCTCGGTATATTTTGCCTTCCTGTTCAGGCCGCACCTGCAACCGCGAAGACCTTAACCATTACCGGAGAAGCCGAAGTGAATGTCGTACCCGATCGGGTCATTCTCTCAGTTACGGTAGAGTCCCGAGACTCATCCTTGACCCAAACCCAAAAGAAAAACGACAAGGTGGTCAAAGCATTCTTGAATTATTGGGCGCAAACCCTAAAGAATCCACCCAAAGACGTGCAGACCGACTACTTCAACGTTTCACCACGCTATCGCTCATGCAAGTACAACGACTCTCCCAAAACATGTGACCCATCAGAGATTTTGTTCTATGTCGTTCAGAAAAATATCCACATACAACTCAACGATATCCGCCAATACGAGGGACTGATTAATAAGATCTTTGCCTTGGGAATTCATCGTATCCATCACGTTCGCTTTGTCACGACACAGTCGCGCAAACACAGTGACACCGCCCGTGCCCTCGCAGCGACCGCTGCAAAAGAAAAAGCGGAAGCCGTAGCCCAAACACTGGATATGAAGGTAAAAAAACCGATATCCATAGACGTAGACTATTTGGAGACACCGTATCACCGGCCGGAATATCGATCCCTCAATGCGTCTTCCCGCATAGAACCGCTGGAAGGCGGTAGCACGGACGCTCCCACACTCGCACTCGGACAACTCCGAATATCTGCGCGGGTGAAAGTCGTCTTCGAAATCGAATAGCGTGGCCATCAGGGCGTTTGAATGCTTAGGCCGTACCCTAACGGCCTAAGCATTCAACATATCACGCGTTCGAACAATCCATTTGCTCAGGTCGGATTTGGAATCGAGACCGAGTTCTGTTTTCATATCAATCGCTTGGGCGAGAAATACATGTCCCTCTTTCGAGCGCTTGGCCAAGTGATATACCTGGGCTTTTTGACAAAGCGATATGGCATATTGAATCGGAACCGATTGGATGCGATCACCCAACTGATCGAACAGAGCCAATGCATCTTCCCCTCGATCGGTATGCGCAAATGTAAGCGCAAGAGTGGCCTGAAAGACTTCAACGCCGAGTCCAAACGACGCTTCGCTGCAAAGGTGAATTGCTTTTTCCAAAGCCTCCTCTGCCTCCTCATAACGACCGATTAACAACAATAGCCCCCCCAAATTACCGTACGAGATTCCGACCGACCTCCTTTGACCCGATTCCACGTCTATCGCAATCGATTGTTGAAAACATCGGATGGCGTTGTCCCACTGCTCAAGAGCGGAGTACACCAATCCGATATTATTCAAATTGCTCGACGCAATATCGGTAAGCCCCAACTCCCGATTAATGGACAATGACTCTTGGAACACGTCCAAGGATCGCTCAAAATCGCCCAATGTCCGGTAGGCATCACCCAAGCGATTCAGTGTACTGGCCTCTCCCCTCCGATTACCGAACTCCCTGTCCAAAAGCAACGATTCGTTTAGGGCCTCCAGCGCTTTTTCACAATCGCCCAGCTCGATATACACTCTACCCGAGCGTGCCAAATTCGTAGCCAGCCTCTTTTTGTCTCCGATTTGTCTGCAAAGGTCAATTCCGTTCCGAAAAGACAAGAGCGCCGCTTGATATTCCCCGGCTAACATTCTCAATCGTCCGAAGGCGCCGTAATAGCAACTCTTGGTACTTGAATCGACCTGACTCAACAAAGGATGAGCCTTTTTCAACATGACCTCGGCTTCTTCTCGTCTGCTCGAGATCGAGTAGAGCTCTGCGATTTTAATCCGGCCGTTCACCATCCCGGGTATATCGTTCAAATCCTCATATATACGCAGAGATTTTTGAAAATATTCCTCTGCAGAAGCAAAAGAGAGCTCGAATTCTTCCATATTTCCCTGCTCAAAAAGACGTTGGGCTTCTTGCCGCTTCTCCTCTCTTTGCGCTTTCTTCGCTTCCTCGAGACTCCCTTTTTCGAGTAAAGTGTGTGCCGTTTGAATTTTCTGACTTTCCGAATCGACTTTTGGATGAGAAGATCCCGACTCTTCCGTCTGAATGGCGTAGACTTCGCGTAGCGGCTCCCCCGCCTTCAAGGCAGACTCCGTACGCACAAGAAATGGAGTGAGTTCGCGTACGAGCAACTCGGATGGATCGTCCAACAAGAGTTTCACCTTTTCAAGTGCTTCTTGCGATATATTTTGGTTTCCCGCAGCGTGATACACCCTTGCTTTTTTACATAAAAACTTTCCATAATCTAACAGACGATGCGAAATTAAAGGCTCGCCTTCTACAAGGAAATGCAACGCTTGGTGTATATCCCCCTCTTTGGCAAGAACGAGAGCAAGTTCACCGCGATAGCTACCCGAATAGTCTGGAATTTCAAGTTCGTCGGCCAATTGAATCGCTTGCTCTAAGTACATCTTTGCATCTGAAAGTTGTTGAAAAGCATGAAATGACATCCCAAGATTTCCAAGCTGTAGGGCTTCTTCTCCCCTCGTACCGAGTTCACGGAAAAGAGAAAGCGCCTTCATAAAAGAAGAAACCGCTTCCTTTTGCTTGTTCTGCTCTGTGTACACGAGTCCACAACAACCGTAGCAGAACGCCTCATTGTGTTGATCACCAACCTCTTGGGAAATCGCGAGCGCTTTTTGAAGGATTTGGAGACTTGTTTCGGTCTCTCCCGTCAACAGCGTAATCATACCCAAATTGGCAAGATACAACGCTTCGTTGTTTTTGTCTCCAATCTCGACTACGATGTGGATCGCTTCCTGATAGCATTGTATGGCTTCCTCGAAGCGCCCCAGTATATGGTACGCATTTCCGGTGTTTCCGGTAAAGATGGCTTCGGTTCTCTTCAGACCAATATCTGCAGCCAACGCCTTCCCTTCTTGAAAATGCTGTAATGCTTTTTGGGGTTCTCCCTTGCTGTGATAAACGTTACCCATATTCCCAAGGATTCTGGCCTCGAGTCTCTTATCCCCCATCTGTCTTCCAAAATCCAAAGCGCGTTGGTACGCTCGCAATGATGGTTCGTTCTGTTCCAACATCATTTGGGCATCGGCCACACTTTTAAAAAACGTTGCCAGCAGACCCACATTCCCCAGCATTTCGACCGATTCTTGAATATCTTGCAGTGCGATCAAAGCGTCTTTGTGATTCCCCTGCCGTAGGAGAACATGCGCTTTTTTGACGATAACGCGGTATTTTTCCTTTGGTTTTCTCAAACGCACATACAAGGCGATGGCCATCTGATAATGAACGAGTGCTTCTGCGTAAGCCCCAGCAACCTCCTCTATGTCCCCCTTCTCGGTCATGACCATGGCCTGTTGTAGGAGTCTATCGAACTCTGAATCGGATATCGATACACCAATGCTGTCATCTGCCATTTTGGGCGTCGAAAGCGCAGGCTTCTTTGTTGGTTCAACATCTTGCTCTTCATCAGTAGGCATATCCGACTTTAAAAAAAGATTTTGATTCATTTCCTCTCTTGCTTGTTTGATATTTCCCGAAATTCGCAGACAGGTAATACGCTCTATTTGAATTGGACTTCGAATCTCGTCGTATACGTCATTTCGACTCAGATATTTGGCCGAAAGATCAATGCTGCGCGTCATCGGTCCCTTGAGACGGAAATGCTGCATCGCCGCTTGACAACAAAGGAAGGCGTCCTGTGCCTCTCCCTCTTCGACAGCAATCATAAAGTTATCGATTTCCCGCATTAGGAAATTCGCATGCATTGATGCGTCTTCTTTCATAGATACAGCCTGCAGTTGGCCGTAATATCGAGCGTGGCGATAAACCGCTGTACGAACAATGCTGTCCGGAAGCTCAGCATCTCTTTTTTGGAGAGTGTATTCGTGAATGGATGCCAGCATCTTATACCGGAACCGACCGTCATCTTGGCGTTCTTTTACAAGGAGGTGATCGTCGCAAAGAGCCTCTATAATATCCATAACACCGGATGCATTTGTAAAAGAAGTCAGGTCGACCACCGCCTCAGCCGCGGGTAAGTCAAACCCGCTGCGGAAAGCGCTGCACTGTACCAAGGTTGAACGACCAAAATCAGACAACAAACCCCAAGACCAATCTAAGGCCGCTTGAAGCGCTCTTTGTTTTGGATCGCGCAAGCGTCCTCTTAGCAGAGAAAAACGCTCCGACAAGCGTTCTCTTATCTCCTCAACCCGAAGCATTCCAATTCGCGCAGCGGCCAATTCGACCGCCAAAGGCAATCTGTCGAGACGCGAAACGATATCACCTATAATTTCCCGGTTCGATGCATCTAATTTAAAGTCGGGTACGCTTTGCTGGGCTTTGTGCGTAAACAACTCAATGCCTTCCAGCAGTGACATGGGCTGCAGTTGCACAATTCTCTCTTCGGGAATTCCCAAACGTACACGACTGGTGACAATGATCTGCAGATGATCCGTATACTCCAACAAGCGTTGAACAACCCAACGCGCTTCTTCGACAACCTGTTCAACGTTGTCGAGCACGAGCAACAAAGAGCCACGGTATTGCAGCTCTTGTTCGATTTGTTTCCATGGATCTCGGAGGCGAAGGGTGAGTTGAAGAACCTTCGCCAATATTTGCGCAATTCCCAATGCATCGCTTGCGCTGGTCAAATCACAGAAAAAAGCGTTTCGCTGGTGATTGTGCCATTGTGTCGTCGCTTCGACAACAAGATGGGTTTTTCCAACGCCGGCCGTACCCACTACGCTGAGAAGGCGCTCCTCCTGTAGCGCAGACAGAATCTCTGCTTGCTGAGACTTACGACCGATAAACCATCCATGTCGCTTGCGAAGAAGACCAAGAGAAGCGAGGTCTTTCTCCTTTCTTTCTCTCCAGAACGCTTCCTCGGTACGGGGCAAACTTTCCAAGTGGATGCGAATCCGACGAGAACTCTTCTCTTTCCCTCGACTGTCCACCCGCAAGATGGCATCTAGATACTCCGCATACTCTATCTGAATGAGTTTTCGGTGGGTTTCCACCAGTTCAGGATCGTAAATCAGAGCCCCTTGGAGACGTTGCTGCATTTCTTGCTCTTTCTCCTTGGATACTTCGATCAACGCTTTGGCGCGGCTCCAACAACGCCATCCTTCAGAGGAGCGAACGCCTTCTTTGTTAAGAATTGCATTCGCCTCATCCCACGCTCGTTCGGATTCTCGCTGGTTCTCTTCGCTTTCTCTACCCAAAACATTGCTCTTTTCGATAATTGCGAGCGCTTTTTCTCGGCGTTGCGATCCCTCTAGCCAAGCGCGTACTTCCCTCGCCAATTCACCAGCGGTGGAATGACGCTCTTCTTGCAAGTGTCGCATGGCTTTATCACATATGGAAAGAAGCTCCTTGGGAAGTGCTCGGTGAACGTTTTGTCTCTGTGTCTCCGATGGAAACGATGAGGAAGGCTCCGCCCCAACCGACTCCGTTCCGACCAGTGTCGCTTGCGCATCTACGGGGTACAATCGTGCGGGTTCGACGGTTATTCCTCTGCGTTTTGAGTCTAAGATTTCCTGCGCGGAACCCGTATACCGGTGAACCCCCGTCAGTATCTCGTACAAAATCACGCCCAAACTGTAAATATCTGACCGAGCGTTGAGGTTCTCAACGTCCCCCCACGCCTGCTCCGGAGACATATAAGCCGGTGTTCCAATAATTAAACCGTCTTCTTCTTGCACCCCCATGATGGAACGCGTTGTTTGAACCCGACGCGCATCCCCCGCGTCTTGTGGTACGACCTTTGCGATACCCCAATCTACGACCAAAACTTCGCCGTAGTCTCCAATCATAATGTTAGACGGCTTGAGATCGCGATGAATCACCCCCCGACTGTGAGCATAGGCCATCGTTTCACACACAGAGAGAAAGGCGTTGATCAGTCGTCGAAAAGTCCAGCCATCCGTGGTCTCTCTCCAAACGCCATCGTCACTAACCGCGTGGACAGAATGCATCACCTCTCGGAAAGAACGTCCTTCCACCTCTTTCATCGTAAAATACGGCTTTCTATCGTCCAACAAGTCAAACTCGTAGATCGGAACGATTCCAGGATGCTGAAGTTGTGCGCTGATCTGTGCTTCTTCGATAAAAGATTCTTGTCGCTCGGGATCAGACGCATGGGTTTTGTGCATGATTTTCAGCGCCTGTGTCCGGAGCAGGATGGGATCTTTGACGAGCCAAACGACCCCCATCCCACCTTGACCCAACATTTTTACTTTCTCGTATGTACCCAAATTCTCCGACGCGAGAGAGGGCAACTCGTCTACAAAAAGACCTCCATCAGCGATATCTTCTTGCTTTTCCAGGAGATACGTCATCTCGTCCGATGCGGTATACACCGGCTTCTGTCTTTCTGGAGGCGATGCAAGAACGGTTTTCGCATGACCGGAGAGAATCTCCGTTTCAAACTTGTTCTGCACGGTCGCATTCAAAGTGGCGATGCGCTTTTCAACCTCTTGCTGTACCATCTCTTCCAAGTCAGAACGCAGTTGTATCGAATCGTTGTGTTCTTCATATTCTTTCAATAAAAATTCTAACCGTGTACGCATTTCTCAACCTATATACCCAAAAACAATCTTAACCAAAACCCGCCGCAAACCGAAAAATATCGTAGCTCGAATCTGCTGAAAGGTGCCTTATGTTCTCTTCGCGGCTACCGATGCGCTCCAGTAACTGTTTTCCTATTGCGACCGATTCAATCGTACGGCTTCGACCGGCATGAGGTCTCGGTATCTCTCTTTCTTCGCCAAAGACCAAACATAGACGTGAAAAGGATTACGGAAAAACCGGCTCCTGGATCGGCACAGCCGCAATCGTCCGAATCTTTGTGGAAACCCGTATCCTCGCTTCCGCTATCCTCGCTTCCGCTCTCTCCGCTACCGTCGCCGTCGCCGTCGCCGTCTTCATCTTCATCGATGGGATTGCCGAAGGTATCGGTGAGCTCTGCTGTATCATCCGGACTGGCCGTATCCGAAGTATCCAATTCATCTGTGGTCGAGCCGCCCACGGTTCCTGGGGTAAAATCTTCGGAGCAAAACCAAGCAGAGCAATTGGTCGGAGAGGAGGAAGGATATGTTTTATCCTCCGCACAAGAGAGGAATAAAAAAAAGAGCATCATGATGTTCGAATTTGCTATAAATTGGTTAATATGTCTACTTAAAATCTTACTGCTTGTCCCCCAAAAACACAAATTCTATGTCTCTTTTGGAATAGAAAAGATTGTATCCTCCCTCTCACAACCTTGCTACCGGAGCCCCCAAGATGAAATGGTCTATCGCACATCTACTGCTAATGACCGCTTGCCTCGAATCAAAAGAGCAAAATGAAGATGTGCCCGTGTGGTCACCCATAGAATTCACACAGATCACAACCGGAGCGTGGCATAGTTGTGGAATTCGCACCGATGCGAGTGTTCTATGCTGGGGAGATGACATGTACGGTCAAAGTACCCCACCCGACGAACTTTTTACGCAAATTACTGGTGGCCTGGAACACACATGCGGTATCCATTCAGATCAAACGGCAACTTGTTGGGGAAGCAATGGATATGGACAAATCGATGTACCCGATGCGACCTTTGTTCAATTATCCGCCGGTGTGTCTCATAGCTGTGGTCTCAAAACCGACAATTCCGTCATCTGCTGGGGAAACGATGAATATGGTCAGGCCAGTCCACCAAATGGAAACTTTCAGTCGGTTTCGACAGGAGAATTCCATAGCTGTGGCATCCTTTCTACCGGAGAAATACAGTGCTGGGGGAATGACTCATACGGACAGTCTACACCGCCCGCTGGAACCTTTATACAGGTCTCTGCAGGTCTGCAGCACACCTGCGGTCTACAAGAAAGCGGGGTGATAGCTTGTTGGGGAGATCAAGAACAAGAGCCGCCCAATCTCCTCTTTGAATCTATATCCATCGGATTGGAGCACAGTTGCGGATTGAAAAACAACCAAATGGTTGAGTGTTGGGGAAACGATGAATACGGGCAATCAACACCCCCCAACCGATCTTTTCAACAAATCTCCGTGAATGGATGGCACAGTTGTGCTATCGACAGCGATTCTTTTGTACAGTGCTGGGGAACCGATGCCGCCGGTGAAAGCTCGCCGCCCAAAGAATCGCTCCACTGACCATCACGTTCTTGGCAGTACCGAAGACCAGTAGATTCTCAGCGTCGGTCTTTGGTGCAGAAACCCATCAATAGGTGGCATAAGACACTGTACGGGATCGATTGATGCGGGACAAACCCATCGCATCCGCGGCTATTCACAAGGAATATCTTCACACTCGCACAGATCGATCGGGCAAAACGGCGGATCGTGAAGGCAGTTGATCTGACACCATTCATCAGAGGCCGGTGCATCGGGCAAGGCATAACACTCGGTTCCGCAACTCGCAGCGGTATCTTCACTGGTCGGCTCTGCCGTTGGGGCCGATTCAGGCTCGTTGGTCGGCTCTGCCGTCGGCTCATTCGTCGGTTCGCTCGTTGGATCCGATGTCGGCTCAGAAGCGGGCTCCTCTACGGGATCTGTACTGGTCGATTCATGAGCGCGCTTTACGAAATGCTTCGAACCCGCGAACTGGATGAAGAGTTCTACAATATCGATATCACCAGATGCGAATTGATGCGTCGCCGTTTCGACAAAGCACTCCGCCTCTTCGTTCCCCAAACCGAAGGAATAACTCGCCGCATACGCAGAAAAACACGGATTGATCTGCTCTTGGGTCACCAAGACATCTGCCAACTCTATCGGCCCGTCAAAGGGTACCGCCGGTTGATCTTCACCCGTGGGCCAAAAAGCGACGATGGATCCGGTCGCATCGATGGTATATCCATTTTCATCAGCCCGGTACCGTCCCGTCGCATCGATGTGCTCAAAGGCGAAACCGATGGGATCGAAGAGTTGATGACAAGCCTGACAGCTTCCCGGCGCGTGCAGTGTCTCGTATCGTTCTCGGGTGGTGGTTGCTTCTTCTTGCGGAGGAAGTTCTGGGATATCGACCGGTGGCGGTGGTGGCTCTTGACAAAAAAGCTTTCGTCGAACATTGAGTCCCCTTTGGGTCGGTGACGTCCAATTGGCCGTCGCCTGTACACTCATAATCGCCCCCAAGGAGAGAACACCCTTACCCCATCCCTCGAAGCGGGCTACCTCACCCGGAGAATCGCTCAAACCATACCACGACACCAGTGTGGAATCGACCCAGGTCGTCTCGTGGGTCAGAAGCTCGATCATCGATCCGCGCTCTTTGAGGACGACATTGTCGAGGAAGGTATCTGCTTCCAAACGCATCGCCGCCGCGATTTCCTCATTAAAACCATCGTACTGCACCGGATCCTTGGTCAAGCCTTCGACGGAGACGTAGCCAAGCCATCGAGAACCAAAGTCGAGAAAGATCTCGCGGAAGTCTGCGGAGACTTCGCCATCCCCATCGAGAACCAAATCGCGCGCCACCGCAATCCGATCGTCTGCCGCCGTCAAACCGCCGTCTGCGGCCAAATCGAGCAAGGCTGCCGAAGGAGGACCACCGGTGTATGTGTACGCCAGCGCTGTCGCGACCTCTTCCGGAGAAAGATCGTATACCCCCGACTCCGACTCCGCACCCAATTCACTGCGATAGAGAACATGTGGAGACTGCAACAGACCCGTTGTCGTGACCCGAACCCATGTCGCAAAATCGATATCGGGAAACTCTGTCATAATCTCGAGGTAGCGATCCTTCTCTTCTTGCGTCATGTCGCGCCGGAAAAGCAGCCGACCATATTCGTCGAGAAAGGTCTCTGCACAACTCACATCACCTACCGAAGCACAGGGTAAGAGCACCGACAACTTTGGCTCGACTGAAATGGCCGTTCCAGCGGCTTTGGCCGCGGTTTCGATGCCCGTCGCAAACGATGCGGAAACCGACAAACGATCCGCATTGTTGCTAAATCCATTTTCTGCGGCACTGTCTGGCGGTAGATCCGACGCAGACCAGGTCGCCTCGTCTAAATCAAACACTTTTCGCACCGTACGTTCGAACTCATCACGGGTGAGGCGACGAAGTAAACGACGGCCGGCCCCCTCCTCTTCACATGCACTGGTCTCTGCGCTGGGCTCATTGCTAATACCAGAATCGCCTTGCTCACTGTCGGTATTCTCCGATGAGTCCGTACTCTTGTCGGGAGAACAGGCCAAGAGCGTACCCAATATCCATCCAGTTGATATCATCATAGCAAAATCCCCTCGATGCGATCGCTTCCAAAGTGACTGCTCGCCGCAGAAGAGACTCCCATCACATCACAAAGGGTTCCCAGCAAGGCTTTGTTGGTCGTCGAGGTCTCGAGCATCGAACCCGTTTGGAGGACTCCTCCGCCGGAACCAATATACAGGCACGGAACGGATACGTTGTCGTGACCGCTGTTGCATTCGTTCATCCACAAGACCACCGAATTATCGAGCACGGTCGCACCCGAATCATCGAGAGGATCCGGCACGTCGAGAAGCGCGAGCAATCGCGCGATTTTGTTTGCATACCACTGCTGTACGAGAGCAAAAGTATCGCCCGATCCGTGCGAAGTGTTGTGATGCTCCAGTAGCTGCGTTGGTGAAACCGGTACCGGTGTGTTTCCGTCGGCGGAGTTGTACTGCAGCGTAGCCACCCGCGTTACGCCGCAGGTGATCGCCTGTGCGATAATGTCGATTTGCGCGTCTATGATGTCGCTATAGAGGTTTTGGTTATACGCAGCGCTGGCGTTTCCTTGCAGTGCACCGCGCAGATTCTCTACCGAAGAGAGAGACGAACTCGAGCAACTGACCGTCTCCACGGTACTGCTGCTTTGCGGCAGAGATGTCAGATGACGCACCAATTTCACCGCCTCGATGGGATTGCTTTGAACCCGCAGCTGTAAATCGGCAATCTCAGAGCGCGTAATATTCTTTATCTTCTCGTCGAGCAAGTTCTCTACATCGTCTTCTTCAACTTCTTGGTCTGAAGAGAAATACGCCGATAAATTATCAAAAGCCGTCACAGGATTGGCCTCGTAATCAACGGGCAGCGGATCAAAGAAAAAAGTCGAGCGACCGTATTGTTGATAAAATGCGATGTTACTCGCCGGACAAGCCGCGAGGTGCAAACTGCGAAGCGGCGCGGCCGACGCCGACTGAAAGGCACTCGCAACCAGCTGATCGATGGACTTCACCGTTGGATCTGCAACCGAATAACTTTGGATTACCGCTCCGGTGAACATGCTGCGAATCGCCATATGATCCCAAGAGCCATCGATGTTGAGCCCTTTGATAAACTGAATCTTGTCCGTCCACGGGGCAAGTGGCTCCGCAATGGTCGCCATCGAACCGCTACTCGGCCAAAAATGCTCCGGAGCTCCACCATTCAAAGATGGAATAATGATCAATCGCTGGGGAGCTTGCGTCGTATCCGCAAGCGTTTTGGGCACATAGCCCAGTATCGGAGCAGTGAGCATGGACAAGCCCAAACGCCGCAATAATTTTCTTCGTGTCAACATATTTCAAACCTGTGTTCTGTAGAGAACTCTCAAACGCCTCCCTTAGATTCTATCGAATCTATTTATCGACGACCACCTTTTGCCCATTTTTATCGCACACAGAAATTGTGCCTTTGAAACAATCGCCACTATTTTTGACGCGCCATGCCGACTCTTGTATACTGTACTTCCAACCCTAGAGGTGCGAGATGAAAAAAATCATTCCTTTGGTGCTGCTCGGAATCACCCAACTGCAATGCTCTCCTTATTTCGAAGACTGCTCGGTTGGCATCTTTCCTTTTTCGGGACAAAGTGCGGTCGAGGTCAATACAGAAATTCACTTTTACATGCGCTATATCTCAGAAGAGCAACCGGGTTTTGTTGAACCCCCCATGCTTCAAGAGGCCGAGAATGGTGCCGTGGTAGAGAGCGATATCTTTGTGGACATAGAAAACGCCAAGATCATTCTCACCCCGAGGGAGCCCCTCAAAGAGGGCACTAAGTACATCGCTTCCGGTGCGGAATTTTTTGAATCTCATCATTACAGCGAGCTCATTTTTAGCAGCACCACGGATCCGTACCCTGGAGAATCCACCTTTACGACAACATCCCGACCGTCCATTTTGGGCCACAACGTACTGTTCGACGAGGAGCGCATCGCCTTCTTGTTGTCGGAACCTGTTTTAAATGAAGATTTATCCCAATGGAGTACTTCATCTGATGAGATTGTACCCGGGAGTTTTACCTTCCTCGAAGTAGACGATGACTATCCGCATATCGTGTATTACAGCTTTCGCGCCGCGACTTCTTCACCCTACTTGGAGACCATGATCGTAACAGGTGCGGGACTTCGAGCAGAAGGCTCCACAGAGGAGCCCGAAGAATTCTCGACGGAATCATGGTTAACAGCCATACCGGACTTTCGCGGTGGCCCCTTGTGCAACTACGGATACTAGTTCGCTCTTTTTGGATATGTTTATGCTTTGCTTATTTTTAATCTCTCCCATCAGTAATGCAGAAGAAGGCGATACGACAATACCGACCGAAACGGCCTCTTCTTTCGATCCAACCCATGTTTGGACTCAGCCATACCAAACCCAAATGCCCTATAAACCGTGGGTTTCCCTCAAGACGGGACAAAGCTTTGGCTTTAATCAATACACCTTTGGACGCCTACAGGGTGGAGCGCCACTGTTTCGTCGAAACAATTGGATGCTCGGCGTCAACCTTAATGTTGGCGGAGCGCGGTTACATGTACCGTCCGAAAATCGATCCACCATGGTACCCTTTGCGACCAGCACTGAGCTTGTCGTTCACCGCTACAACCCAAAAGGATTATCACAGAGCAGTTTTGGTCTGCATATCGGTACCCCCTTGATCGTTGCAGACACCGGGAACCAAACCTTTTGGACATCTTTTTTAGACAACAGTACGGCCATTTCTCCGTTTATCGACAGCGTTTGGATCAGTGAATCTCTTTCACTGCACATGCGATTTGATCTGGGCGTCAATCTCTCCTCCATCATCCATCTCATTTTGACAGCCGACGCGACCTACGAATTTATCGACGAAAAACTCGCCTTACAGTTGGGTATACAATCGGGACTCAATGCAACCCAACCCCTTCATGCTACGCTCAATGTCCGTCCCGTACCCGGTCTGGAAATAGCAGCCGGCGCCATACTGTTCGCCCCCAATCCGTTAGGGGGCTATGAATGGAGCTATCTCAATGCAACGGGATTTCCACTGGAACCCGTCTTGAACATTCGCTACAGCGCACCGTAAGTACCGTTATCAGTCTTCCGCGTTACGGCCCAACCCCAATTGGATCGCAAAAAGACGGTTTCCCCGAATGCACAGCCGTGATTGGCTGCATGCCAATCTCAGCCACCATAATCTTCAAAGATTTCCAAGGTCAGCAAATCCGGCGCGGCCATGGTGTTGGCTAGGGTCGATTCGATCAGGGTGTGGGACAAAGGAGCCTCACTTTGTAAGGACGATGGGGTGGTCGCCGTCCACTCAAAGCCATCACCCGGTCCGTATGTTTGCTGGACATCCCAATGCGAGGTGATAATCCAATACGCAAATTCTTGCAGCAAGACTCGCTGACGTATACCCTCTTCGGGTATCTCTTGGTAATCGATCGTATTGTAAACGCCAGCGCTCACAGCCTCTTGCATTGCGGCATATAACTCGGACTGTTTGCTCATACCCCACTGCTCTGGGTAAGCATAATGCAATCCAACATCGCTCACGATGTGTAAGATGTGCTCTATCACCTCCATGACCTGACCGCCCTCAACCCCCGACATAATGATATCGCAAATGCTGTACTCCCCGGGAATCGTTTCGATCAGATCCGGGTTAAAACCCGCTTCCCCGCCAGCAAAGACCGGAATCAAAGCCTTATATTGGTACATGTTACGCAAGATATCTGCTTGCGCGTCCGCGTCGGCTGCATCGGCAGGAAACATTTCGACGATGGCTTGCCCAACCGCGACCATAAAACCATCCTCAACCTCCTCCGTACCCACCAGCGTAATCCCGTATACCGTCATAGACTTGGTAAAGGAGCCGTGCGCATTCGTCGCTACCGGTGCTTGTATGGTATAAAGGTCTGCGGGAACCTCTCCGATCGGTTCGGTGAGCATGCAATCGTTGTAGAGTACGATTTCATCGGATTTCACCGATGTATCGGTCGATTTGTCACCGATGCAAGCCGACAAAAAAGCAAGAAATACGGAATGTAAACGCATGGTATTCTCCTTCACGGATGGACTGTCATTCTATAATCGATCGAAGATGCGACCGGCTTCTCCAACTCCATATTACGGGAAGGAAGGCGATTCCTCGCGATCACTGCCCCACAAGACCCACCCGTAATTTCGTTCACAACGACGGTAGAAAATCGCGCATAGATGGTATTCGTGACGCTTCGCGTCATCGTATTTTTTTATACCACACCGCATTGCTCTGTGAGATTTCCGTCCCTTCACCCATGAAATCACATCGCATCGCATCGAGCGTAAACCCAACGCAGTTCGACATGTCGTCGCAAGTGATTTGACACCTTTCCACCGCATCACCATCGGTACTGTCCAATTCTACGCTTCCCAAGATATCACCGTCTGCGGTCGTATCTGCCATGGTTTCATAGGCATGCACAATTCCGAGTGGCGCATCGCAGTGTGCGACGTCGGGCGAATGTTCGATCGGTATCGCACGATAGATATAAAATCCGCCTTCGCGTAAATCTGCGAGAGGATATTCCCCGATTTTGGTCGACCCGCCGATCGGACTGTTTTGCTCGTATACCGTAATTTGATTCTGCGCACGATCGACGGAGCGAATCATCGCGGTGTGATTCGGTTCACCCGCCCAAGACCACGAACCGTCGGATCCTTCAAAATAAGCCTGATCAAATTGGATGATGTCACCGGCCAACACCCGCGAAAAATCGGCGCTGTCGGTTGCGGAACCTTGGGTCACAAACGATCCGAAACGATAATTTTCCGCATAGTGTGCACCACTCGCCCGCAGCGCCTCGTCGATCAGCGTCCAAC